>NZ_JBHMIM010000029.1:0-82649 GCF_048060115.1 Micromonospora sp. LOL_023 | reverse complement strand
GTGACGACGGTGACCTCGTGGCCGGCGTTGGCCAGGGCGACGGAGAGGGCGTGCACGTGCCGGCCCAGTCCACCCACCACCACCGGCGGGTACTCCCAGGACAGCATCAACACCCGCTGTGACCGTGGTGCACGGATGTCGATCACGTCGGCGGTAGGTGACATCGACAGACCCCCCTCAATATCTTCAGGTGTGTTCGGTGCTGGGCGTGCGCGATCAGACACCATTTGCGGGTGCTGACGCGTCGTTGGGTTACCGACAATCCTGCCGGCATCGGGATAACCAGGGAAGACGTTCGCGTTGCGCTGATGTAACGGCAGCGGATCAGATTTGTCGGACCCGCAGTAGTTCGGCTACCGACCACGCCTGGAACGGGCAGCCGGTGGCGCCGTGCGGCGGATCCCCGTCAGCCGTTTCGCTGACCGACCCGAGCCCGTACTCGCTCAGGTGCGCGGTCGACCCGGCGAAGACGTCGGTGACGTCCAGCCCGGCCCGGCGGGCCGCCGACACGTACGGGCCGAGCAGCCACGGCCATACCGTCCCCTGGTGATAGGCGCCGTCCCGGCGGGCCGGCCCACCCCGGTGCTGGCCCAGGTAGCCGGCCGAGTCCGGAGCCAGACTACGCAACCCCAGCGGGGTCAGCAGCGCCGAGCCGATCGCCCGGATCGGTGCCGGATCCGGCTCCAACGGGGCGTACGGCAACGACCAGGCGAGCAGCTGGTTGGGGCGCAACGCGTCGTCGTCGGCATGGGGATCACCGCCCAGCGGATACTGCGCCGGGGCGTCCAGCACGTCGTAGAGCCAACCCGACGGGGCCGGATAGCGGGCCCGGAACGACCCGTACGCCTTCGGGTAGACCGTCGCCGCCGCCCCCGGATCCCCGTCCACCAGTTGCGCCAACTCGCTCACCGCCGCCAGCCCGTTGACCCACAGCGCGTTCACCTCGACCGGCTTGCCTTCCCGGGCGGTGATCGGCACCCCGTACACCCGGGCGTCCATCCAGGTCAGTGCCTCGCCGCTGGCGCCGCCGGTGAGCAGCCCGTCGGCGGAGTCGACCCGGATGCCGTAGCGGGTGCCCCGCAGATGGGCCGCGACCACCTCGCGCAGCGCCGGCAGCAGCTCGTCGGCCAGGTCGATGTCGCTGGTCGCGGTGACGTGCCGGTCCACCGCGTGCAGGAACCACAGGGTGCCGTCGACGGTGTTGTACTCCACGTGACCGGTGTCGGCGGTGTTCGCCAGCATCCCCTCCGACAGCGTGGCGGCGTAGCCGCGCAGCAGCTCACGGCCCTCGTCGGCGCGCCCGGTGGCCAGGAACAACCCCTCGTAGGAGGTCATCGTGTCCCGCGACCAGGTGCCGAACCACGGGTAGCCGGCCACCACGTCCGGGCCGACGCCGGTGCGCACCACGAACGCGTCGGCCGCCAACGCCAGGGTCGCGTCGACCGCGTCCGCCGGCTTCGCGGCGGCCACCACCGCCCGGTTGCGCACCCGGGCGGCCCCGACGATCGCCACCGCCGGCTCTGGACGCTGCTCCAGATGCTCCGCCCACGCCGTGACCTCGGCCACGTCACCGGGGGCGGCCAGAGTGGCGGTGAAGCTGCCCGCGTACCACAGGTCCTCCTCGGCCAGCAGCCCGCGCGCCGCCTCCTCACGGTGGTAGACCCCGTCCCACCAGTTTCCCGCCGGCACCCAGTCCGGGCCGTGCACCCGGAACGCGCCCTCGACGACCACCCCGCCGTCGACGTTCTCCATCCGAGGCGGCGGAGCGTCGGCGTGCCGTTCGCCGTGCGCGTCCCGCCAGGTGGTCACCGCGGACAGCGTCAGCGTCACCGGGCCGCCGCTGACCAGCCGGTGGGTCACCGCTACACACGGCGTGCCGTGCACCATCGCGACCTCACGTTCGATCACCACGTCGCCGATGCGCCACCGCCAGCGGGGCACCCCGTCGGCGAGGTCGAAGCGCTCCAGCAGCGTGTGACCGGGCGGGTCGACCACGCCCGATGACCACTCGTGCACCCCGAGCCGGACCTGCGCGCCCGACGGCAGGGTCACCGCCGGATCAAGGCTGACCAGCCCGACCCGCCGGGCCGCCGGAGTCGCCCCGGCGACCACCAGCAGACCGTGGTAGCGCCGGGTACGCAGGCCGTTGACCGTACCCATCGCGTAGCCGCCACGACCGTCGGTGACCAGCCACTCCCGGCTGGCGCCGGCGGTCAGGTCGCCGCAGACCTGCGGACCGAAGGTGATGTCGAGCAATGTTCCTCCAGGACTGGTGAACCGACGGGACAGGATCGGTGCGGGGCGAACCGGGTGGGGCGAGGTGGAGGCGATCGGGCCGGGCGGCCGGCGCTGGCGGGCCGGCAAGATGGTGGTCCGACAAGTGCCGGAAACACGTTCCAGGGAGAATGACCGCCATGGTCAACTCCAAGCGGACGTATCGTGATCCGGAGCGCACCCGGTTGGCGGAAGCCGACGCGGGCGAGCAGCCGTGGCGGGCATGGGGGCCCTACGTGTCAGAGCGGGCATGGGGCACGGTTCGGGAGGACTACAGCGAGCACGGTACGGCGTGGGACTACTTCCCACACGATCATGCCCGATCGCGGGCATACCGCTGGAACGAGGATGCCATGGCCGGTATCTGTGACGACCGGCAGACGTTCTGTTTCGGGCTGGCCCTGTGGAACGGTGAAGACCCGATCCTCAAGGAGCGGATGTTCGGCCTCGGCGGTGACGGCGGAAACCACGGCGAGGACGTCAAGGAGTACTGGTGGTACGAGGACTCCACCCCCACCCACTCCTGGATGCGTTGGCGTTACCACTATCCGCAGGCCGCCTTTCCCTACGATGACCTCGTCGCGGTCAACGGTATGCGCGGCCGCGACGAGACCGAGTATGAACTGGTCGACACCGGCGTCTTCGACAACGACCGGTACTGGGCGGTAACCGTCGACTACGCCAAGGCCGGGCCGACCGACATGTGCATCGAGATCACCGTGGCCAACCGCGGCGACACCGATGCTCGACTGCACGTGCTACCCAGCCTGTGGTTCCGCAACACCTGGAGCTGGGGGCTGCCCGGCCGCGACCAGATCCCGGTGCTCACCGGCGAGCGGGACCGCCTCGTCGGCCATCACTGGGTGCTGGGGCAGCTGGTGCTGCAGGGCGACGGCGACCCGACCCCGCTGCTGTGCGACAACGACAGCAACGCCGAGCGGCTCTGGGGGCAGGACTCGCGGACCCCGTACCCGAAGGACGGCATCAACGACCACGTCGTCAACGGCGAGGAGACCGTCAACCCCGAGCTCACCGGCACCAAAGGCGCGCTGTACTACGTGCTGGACGTGCCGGCCGGCGGCGAGGACCGGATCCGGCTGAGGATGACGCTGACCGCTCCGCCGCCGAACAACGATCGGCCGCCCCGGCTCAACCTCGGTGCCGGACACGCCGCCGTCCTCGCCGCTCGGCAGGCCGAGGCCGACCGCTTCTACGACACCGTCATCCCGGCCGCCGCCACCGACGACGAGCGGCTCGTTGCCCGCCGGGCCCTGGCCGGAGTGCTCTGGGGCAAGCAGTTCTACCACTTCGACGTCGCCCAGTGGCTCGCCGGTGACCCGTCGAGCGCGCCACCGCCGGAAGGCCGCACCCACGGGCGCAACGCCGCCTGGTGGCACATGAACAGCTTCGACGTGATCTCCATGCCGGACCCGTGGGAATACCCCTGGTACGCGGCCTGGGATCTGGCATTCCACTGCTCCACTTTGGCCCGGGTCGACGCGCAGTTCGCCAAGGACCAGCTGCTGTTGCTGCTGCGCGAGTGGTACATGCACCCCAATGGGCAGATCCCCGCGTACGAATGGGCGTTCGCCGACGTCAACCCGCCGGTGCACGCCTGGGCCGCGCTGCGGGTGTTCGAGATCGACGGTCGGCGCGACTTCGAGTTCCTCGCCCGGATCATGCACAAGCTGCTGCTCAACTTCACCTGGTGGGTCAACCGTAAGGACATCAACGGAAACAACGTCTTCGAGGGCGGTTTCCTCGGGCTGGACAACGTCGGACCGTTCGACCGTTCGGCGGCGCTGCCGGTGGCCGGCGTCCTGGAACAGTCCGACGGCACCGGGTGGATGGCGACGTACGCGCTGAACATGCTCGACATGGCGCTCACCCTGGCGGTGCACGACCACACGTACACCGACATCGCCACGAAGTTTCTGGAACATTTCGCTTACATCGCGGCCGCCGCGTACGACCAGGGACTGTGGGACGAGGAGGACTCGTTCTTCTACGACCAGCTGCGGTTGCCCGACGGTGACACGATGCCGCTGAAGGTCCGCTCGGTGGTCGGGCTCCTGCCGTTGGCGGCCACCACCACCCTGCATTCGGGCACCATCGCCCGGCTTCCCGAGCTGGGGGCGCGACTGCGCTGGTTCCTGACCAACAAACCGGAGTACGCCGACGTGATCGGCGCCCGCCGGCTGGCCGGCGACGGCCGCCAGCACCGGTTGCTGTCGATGGTCGGACCGGACCAGATCGTGCGGATCCTCGCGCCGATGCTCGACGAGGAGGAGTTCCTCTCCCCGTACGGGTTGCGGACACTGTCGCGCCAGCACCTCGACGAGCCGTTCACCATCTCCCTCGGCGGGCAGGACTTCACCGTCGGGTACGAGCCGGCCGAGTCGGCCAGCGGACTGTTCGGTGGCAACTCGAACTGGCGGGGTCCGATCTGGATGCCGACCAACTATCTGCTGATCTGCGCGTTGCGCGACTTCGCCACCTTCTTCGGCGACGACCTGCTGATCGAGTTCCCGACCCGTTCCGGCTCGAAGCGGACGCTCAACGCCATCGCCGACGACCTGTCGCACCGGTTGATCTCGCTGTTCCTGCGCGACGGGTACGGCCGGCGGCCGATCTACGGTGCCTGCGAGACGTTTCAGCAGCACCCCGACTGGCGGGACCTGATCGCCTTCCCGGAGTACTTCCACGGCGACAACGGTGCCGGCCTCGGTGCCTGGCACCAGACCGGTTGGACGGCGCTGGTCGCCGACCTGATCCTCACCGTGCGGGCCGACCGCCCCGAGCACCCGGACGGCTGACCGCGCGCTGGCTCGCCCGGTGCCAGGCCGGGTCGAGCCGTCAGGTCGGCGCGGGCGGCCGGCGGGCGAAGTCGGGTGCGTCCTCGGGACGCGGCCCGATGCCGATCAGATAGGCGGGTAGCAGCGATGCCTGCGGGAGCCGGCGCATCAGCGTCAGCACCGGAGCCGGCGGGCCGGCCCGCCGGCCATCGAGGATCGGCCGCACCAGGTTGCGGTGCAGGGCCTGCTGCATCGCCTGCACCACGACGGTGGGTAGCGCCCTACGGGCCTGGACGCCAGCCAACTCCGTCGTGGTGACTCGGCCCCGGCGCCGCAGTGGGTCGGCCAGCCGAGTCGCCGTGGCGACCGCGTCGGCGATGGCCAGGTTGATCCCGACCCCGCCGACCGGGCTCATCGCGTGCGCCGCGTCGCCGATGCAGAGCAGGCCGTCGAGCTGCCAGCGGCGCAGCCGGTTGACCCGGACGTCGAGATGCTTGACGTCGTCCATGGCCGACACCGAGTCGACCCGGTCGGCGAGCCAGGGGGCGATCGCGGCCACCTCGTGGCGGAACGCCTCGACGCCCCGGGCGCGCAACTGCGCGTCGGTGCCCTTGCGGGCGACGTACGCGATCTGCAGATGGCTTTCCCGGCCGATCACCACCATGAACGCGCCGCGACCGGCGGCCGGTGCCAGGCCGGTCAGGTCGTCGCTGTCGTGCCGGGGCAGCCGGAACCACCAGGCGTCGATCGGCACCGGCAGTTCACGCGGGTGCAGCCCGGCGGCCCGCCGCACCGTCGACCAGCGACCGTCGCAGCCGACCGTCAGCGCGGCCTGGATGTCACCGGTGCCGCCGTCGGCGCTGCGGTAACGCACCCCGGTGACCCGATCGCCGTCGCGCAGCAACCCGGTCACCTCGGTGCTCATCCGCAGATCGAACGTCGGCTCGGCGGCGGCCGCGTCCGTCAGCAGGTTGAGCAGGTCCCATTGCGGCACCATCGCTATATACGGGTGTGGGGTACGCAGCCGGCGCAGGTCGCCGACGACGATCCGCCCGCCGCCAGGCGTCGGGAAGGCGATCTGCTCGATCCGGCTCTGCGGCAGGGCGGCGAAGCGGGCGCCCAGGCCGAGCTCGTCGAGCAGCCGCATGGTGGACGGATGCACGGTGTCGCCACGGAAGTCACGCAGGAAGTCGGCGTGCTTCTCACAGACGACGACCCGCACTCCGGCCCGGGCCAGCAGCAGACCGAGCATCACCCCGGCGGGTCCGCCGCCAGCGATGACACAGTCGGTGTCGTCCATGGACACCCTTCCGTCGGTGTCGTCGACCAGGTGCTCTGGACCCGACGACAGCTGTCCATCGCATGGTCCCGCCTGCGGTGCGCGCGACGCAAGGGCGCGAAGGTGCGGCTGCGGCCATCTGGGACGGCTGGTGCCGGTAGCAGCTCAGGGTGCGGGGCGCGACCAGTGCTTCCCGATTCCTCCAATGGGCGAACTGGTGTTGTTCCAGTTACCTGGTGTCCTGCGAGATGTTGTCATCTTCCCAGGTCCGCAAGCCGGGCCTCCGTCACCACATCGGGAAGAAGAGGTATGACATGGCGAACAAGTTGCTCAACCGTGGCTTGGTGCTCGCGGGCCTCGCGGGCCTGGTCGGCGTGGCCGCGACCGTCACCACCACGCTCACGGCGGTGCCGGCCTTCTCCGACAGCGGAGTTGAGCCGCAGGTCGAGTCGTCGACCGGGCCTGACCGGTCCGGCTGCGCGGTGCAGCGAGGTGGGGCGGGCGGGGGTGCCAAGGACAGCGGTGGCAGGGACCACCACGGCCGGGACCACCACGGCAAGGGCGGGCTCATCTCGGTCGGGCTCACCGTCGACCAGAAACTGGTCATCTTCCATGTCGACGCACCAGGAAAGGCGCACGACATCGGCACGGTCGGCGGCGATCTGCAGGGTGACGACTACCTGCTCGGAATCGACTACCGGGTCCAGAACGGCGAACTGTACGGGGTCGGCAACGCCGGTGGC
Organism: Micromonospora sp. LOL_023; assembly: GCF_048060115.1. Lineage (NCBI taxonomy): Bacteria > Bacillati > Actinomycetota > Actinomycetes > Micromonosporales > Micromonosporaceae > Micromonospora > Micromonospora sp. LOL_023. The sequence goes on along the minus strand of NZ_JBHMIM010000029.1, from coordinate 75,558 downwards.
ATCTACCTGCTGGACCTGTGCGCCGTCGCCGCGGAGAAGGTGAGCCAGCTGAGCGTCACCCTGCAGGGCAAGTACTACGGTGTCGACTTCAACCCGGCCGCCGACCGACTGCGGGTCATCAGTGACGCGGGCCAGAACCTGCGCCACGACGTCAACCCGGGCGGCTCCACCGTTGTCGACGGCACCCTCACCTACCCGCCGGCACCGGAAACCGCGACCGGACTGACCGGTGCCGCGTACACCAACAACGATCTCGACCCCGCGACGGCCACGACCCTGTTCGACCTCGACACCAACCTCGGCCAGATCGCGCTCCAGTCTCCGGCCAACTCCGGCCAGCTCGCCGGCACCGGCGCGCTCGGCGTCGAACCTCACCCGAACGCCGGCTTCGACATCTACAGCACGGTGCGGGACGGCCGCACGGTCGCCGTGCAGGGCTTCGCGGCCCTGGACGCCAACGGTCACAGCAGTCTTTACAAGATCAACATTCTGACCGGTGCGGCCGAAAAGGCCGGGGACTTTCCGAAGAAGTACCACGTCACCGACCTGGCCGTGCCACTGAACCAGCTCTGACCTGCCAACTGACCCAAGTGCAGCATCCCGGGTGGTCGCCAGTCGAGGCGACCACCCGGGATGCTGGCTGCCAGGCAGCCGCAGCGACGTGGCGGTACCGCCCCGCCCTCCGGGTGCCGACCAGGTACGCGGCGCGACGGCCTCGCGGAGTTCGCTTGGCGCCGCTGTGGCGTCGGCTTCGCCACCTACTGGCCCGACCCCGAGGGGTCCAAAATTCGACTATGTCCCGGCCGGAGGCGGGCCCGCTACCCGATGAAGATCGGTAGCAGGGTGAGCGAGTTGACCGCCCCATGGGCCAGGATCAGCGCCCAGATGTTGCGGTATGGCGCCCGCAGGTAGCCGAGGAACAGCCGAACCCGCCGTTGAACACCAGCACCACGGCGACCGTCTCGGCCAGCGGTCCGGAACCGATCCGCTGGGTGTGCATCGCCGCGAACAGCAGCGCGGTGGCGGTGCCGGCTGGACCCGCAGCACGGGCCACGCGCCACCGAGCAGCACCGCCGCCTTCAGCGGGCCGGACCAGACACTGTCAGCAACAGACTGGTGTCACGGCGCGGGGCTTCATGCCCCCTGAGTGGTGAAGCCAGCGGCATCCGTGCCGGCGGTTCGGACCCCGGTCCCGAGGGTAGGGTGGCGGCATGGCTGTCACCTCAGAGATGGTGCCGCTGGGCACCCCGGCCCCCGATTTCGCTCTCCCGGACCCCACCGGTCAGGTGATCCGCCGGGACGATTTCGCGGGTTCGCCGGCGCTGCTCGTCGCCTTCGTCTGTAACCACTGTCCCTACGTGCAGCACATCGAGGCGGCACTCGGCAAGGTGCTGGCCGGCTATCCGTCGTTGGCGGTGGTCGGTATCTGCACCAACGACGCCCAGGCGTACCCGGACGACTCGCCCGAGAAACTGGTCGAGCAGGCGCAGCGGGCCGGGTGGGACTTTCCCTACCTGGTCGACGCCAGCCAGCAGGTCGGGCGGGCCTACCATGCCGTCTGCACCCCGGACTTCTTCCTGTACGGCGCCGACCGCACCCTGGCCTACCGTGGGGCCTTCGACGACTCGACCCCCGGCAACGGCAAGCCGGTCACCGGCGAGGCCCTGCGCGGCGCGATCGAGGCGGTGCTCGCCGGCCGGCCGGTCCCCGAGCCGCAGCAGCCCAGCATGGGTTGCTCGATCAAGTGGCGGTCCTGATTCGATCGTCGCCGGGCGGTTGCCCCGAGGCCAGGACGGTGGACCGGTCGCGGTCGGGTGACGCTCACGGGTAAACCGCCGCCGACCGCCGCGCGTCAACCCGGCATGATTGCGCTGCGCGTACCGATGCTCGTCTGTCTCGCCGTCGTCCTGATGGCCGCCGGTTGCGTCCCAGCCGAGCGGTCCGGCCCGGTGGCGGCCGGGTCGCCGCCGGCCGGGCACGCCGGCGGTGCCGGCCCGCCGGCCGAATCCGGGTCGTCGCCGCGACAAGGTAGGGCACCCACCGCGGAACTGACCCGGGACGGCCGGGACGGCCGGGACGGCCGGGACGGTCCGCCCGGCCCCGCCCCGGACAGCTACCGGGTGCGGTACGGGTGGGCGGTCCCGGTGGAACCGGTACGGGTCGACCATGAGGTCCGGCCGCCGGTTGCGCCGCAGCCGCCGCTGCCGTACCTGATCGAGATCGACGCCGCCGATCATCCCTCGGCGAAGCCGGCGTTCGGTCGGATGACGTTCGCGTTCCGGTCGGGGTTTCCGTCCTACGAGGTCGGATACGTGCCGCAGATCGTCTTCGACGGCAGTGGCGAGCCGCTGGACCTGCCCGGGAACTGTCTTCTGCAGATCCGCTTCGTCTCCGCGCAGGCCCACGACGGACAGGGCCGGACGTCGGTGCGCCGCTCGCCGCGACCGGAGCTTCGGTTCGGGAACCTGCGTGGGTACGGCTTCGCCGGTGACTTCGAGGGTCGGGTCACCTACGGTGTCGGGGTCGAGGCCGCCGCCGGCGCCGACCAGGCGCTTCCGGTACGGATCATCGAACTGACCCGCGACGGACTGCACATCGTGGCGGTGGACGTCGCACACGGCTGAGAAGGAGACGGACGGTTGGTCGACGTGGTGGTCGTCGGGGCCGGGATGATCGGACTGTCCTGTGCGATCAGGCTGCAGCAACGGGGCCTGCGGACCGCGGTCGTCAGCGCGGACCCGCTGGAGCGGACAGTGTCGGCCCTCGCCGCCGCCGTCTGGTATCCGACCCGTACCGAGGCCGCGCCGAGAGTCCTCGACCAGGCCCGGCGCACCTTCGAGGAGTTCGCCGCGCAGGCCAACACCCCGGCGACCGGGGTGGTGATGCGGCCGACCCGGATGCTACTGCGCGCGCCGGTCGACGAACCACCCTGGTGGGCGGCGGCCGTGCCGGATCTGCGGTACTGCCCGGTCACCACGACCGGACCCGCCGGGGTGGTCGCCGAATGGCGGTGCATGGTGCCGACGGTGGAGATGCGGCCGTACCTGAGCTGGTTGCTCGACCGGTTCCGGACCGCCGGGGGAGTGCTGCACCAGCGGCGGCTCGCCGCGCTGTCCGAGGCCGCCGAGGTGGCCCCGGTCGTGGTGAACGCGACCGGGCTGGCCGCCGGCCGGCTGGCGGCCGATCCGGCGGTCCATCCGGTGCGCGGGCAGGTGGTCGTGGTGGCCAATCCCGGCGTCGCCACCTCGGTCAGGGACGAGGGCCATCCGGCCGGGGTGGCCTACGTCCATCCACGTCGGCGCGACGTGGTGCTCGGTGGCACATTCGATCCGCTCGTGGCCGCATCCGACGACAGTTCGTCTGACCTGGACGGTTTCCGACCCGATCCGGCGACGAGCCGGGCGATCCGGGCCCGCTGCGCCGAGCTGGTTCCGGAGGTGGCCGCCGCCCCGGTGCTCGGCCAGTACGTCGGTATTCGGCCGGCGCGCCACGGCGGAGCGCGGGTCGACGTCGATCCCGGCCCGCCGTCCGGCATCTCCCGTCTGGTGCACTGCTACGGGCATGGCGGTGCCGGGGTGACCCTCAGCTGGGGTTGCGCCGACGAGGTGGCGGCGCTGGTCACCCGGTGACCGAACCGGACCGGGTGGACCAGGTTCAGGCCGGCCCGCGACCATCGGTCGGCGGTGGTGGTAGCTGCCCGTCGTGGACGATCGCCTCGGCCACCCGGCCGAGTTCGTCCATGTCGGGCTGGAAGCCGGCGGCGACATCCGGATGCAGGGCGGACCTGGTCTCGTCGAGCAACCGCCGGCACACCTGCTCCACCGGTTCACCCGCGTAGTCGGCCCGCACCAGGTTGGTGGCCAACCGGACCGCCGAGGTCAGCTGCTGCTCGAGCGGATCATGCAGGTGGCGGGTCGCGGTCGGCAGACTGACGGGGTCCAGCTTCACCTGCGGCTGGAGTGGTACCTGCGGTTCGGACATCGGCGTCTTCCTCCCGACCATGGCGGTACCCCGGCGGCCATGGCCGGCAAACCCGGCCATGGCCGGACCGGTCGCGGCCGCGTTCAACCGAGCGAGACGACCTTCACCCGGTACGACGGCTCGTCGGCCGGTTCCTCCCGGTAGCTGATCTGCTGGATCTGCCGGTCGTCGACGAACAACGCGACGTCCACCAGCACACCGAGATGGGCGACGCTGCCCGGCGGCACCCGGTGCTTGTCCTGCAGGACGTCGCCGATACCGCCGAGGAAGTTCGTCGCGTCACCGAGGTGGTGCCGGTGGGGACGGCGGACCACGACCTCGAGCGCCACCGGCTCGGTCAGTGGCGTCCAACCGGTGCGTTGCGCGGCGTCGCACGCCGCGGTGAGCAGCATCCGCACCCGGAGGGCCTGGCGACTACCGGCGGTGAACATCGACAGCGCCTGGTTCTTCACCGGCGGCAGACCAGGAACATCGAACGCCAACGCGGGCGACTCGCGATCGCGCATCGCACACCTCCTCGTTCAGGGGCGGGGCAGCGTGTGTCGACGTCGCCGGCGACCGGGCTGTAACGAAATCTACCTACTCCGTGAACACGCCGCCCAGGGTCCGTTCGTGCACATTCCCGGATCCAGCGTTGTGAGCTGCCCGTCGGGCCGGCCGTCGCACGCCGATCCGCGCGGATGTCGATTCGTGCCGGCCATCGGTCGTACGGTGCCATCGGCCGAGTGCGTTGCTGGCCGAGTGCGTTGTCGCGTGGCGTTTGCCGCGACAACGAACGGGTAGCGGGGTACCAGGGCAGCTTCGAGCCGAACCATGAGGAGCAATCGATGGACGACGCGATCAAGGTGTCGGTTATCTACTACAGCGCCACCGGAACCACTTACCAGATGGCGCAGGTGGCGGTCGAGGCTGCGGAGAAGGCCGGCGCGCAGGTACGCCTGCGCAAGGTGCGGGAACTCGCCCCAGAGCAGGCGATCCGTTCCAACTCCGGCTGGCATGCCCACCGGATGGAGACCGAGGACGTGATGGAGGCCGAACTCGACGACCTAACCTGGTCCGACGCGGTCATCTTCGGCACCCCCACCCGGTACGGGGTGATGGCCGCGCAACTCAAACAGTTCATCGATGGCAGCGGGCCGCTGTGGTCCAAGGGCGCACTGGTCAACAAGGTGTTCTCCGGCTTCTGCTCGACCGCCACCGCGCACGGCGGCCAGGAAGCCACGCTGCTGTCGCTCTACACCGTCGTCTACCACTGGGGTGGAATCGTCGTCACTCCCGGATATGTGGAGCCGAGTCAGTTCATCGGCGGTAACCCCTACGGTGGGTCCCACACCAGCAACAACGGTGAGGTGCCGCCGGACGAGACCGCGTTGACCGCCACGACGTTGACCGCCCGGCGGGTGGTGGAGATCGCCACCGCGGTCAAGCGTGGACTGGCCAGTTCCTGAGCCTGACGACACCGACAGCACTCGGCCGCGGTGAGCCAGCCCTACGGTGGTGAACGGGGATCGGTGGTGAACGGGGATCGGCGGTCCGCAGACGGGCTCTCGACCCGCCCGGTACCGCCGATCCCGGTGGTGCTACCCCGGTCTGGCTGGTGCTACCCCGTCGGGCGCGATGCACTCCCGCCGTACCTGATAGTTCCTGCGCGGCCGCACTCGGCACTGCTCTGCCGGATCAACGTGCCGGCGGCACCCGGCGGCAGAATTGCGGTGAGCAACTCCCGGAGGATCTGCAGCCCGTCCTGGCTGAGCACCGATTCGGGATGGAACTGCACCCCGGCGAACCCGGGCCCGCGCAGGGCGTGCACCGCGCCGTCGGCGGCGTCCCGACACAGCTGCACGGGACCGTGCGCGGTGGACAGAAGATCGTCGGTGCCGTGGGCGGTGAAACTGGAGTAGAGGCCGACCCGGCGTGGCACGCCGAAGAAGTCGATCTCCCGCTGGAGTCCCTGGAAGGGCAGTTGTCGGCGGGACACCACCAGCCCCAGCCGATCGGCCAGCACCTGATGACCCAGGCAGATACCGAGCAGGGGTTGTCCACGCCGTAGCGCGTGATCGACCACGTCGCGCAGCGCCACCATCCGTGGATCCGTCAGATCGGACGGATCCCCCGGACCGGGACCGGCAACCAGCACGTCAGCGTCCGCCAGGTCGACCCTGGCGGTCTGCTCCCAGGCGACGATCCGTACCCGAAGGCCCAACGCGCGCAGCAGGTGGACGAGCATGCCGGTGAAGCTGTCCTCGGCGTCGACCACCACGATCCGCCGACCGGCCAGCGCGGGCTCTACCATCGCCCCGGGCGACCGCTGCCGCAGCCAGAACTCGGCCAGCCGGTCGTTGCGGGCGGCCAACGCGCGGGCCACCGTGGGGTGTTCCGGTCGGGTGACCGGGGCCGCCACCCCGGATTCGGGAGCCGGCACCGCGCCGGGCGCTCCGAACGCCCCCGACGCCCCCGACGCCCCCGACGACGCCGACCGCGAGCTCAGTCCGAGCGCGGCGAGGACGGCGGAGGCCTTGGCATGGGTCTCGGCGACCTCGCCGGCGGCCGTGGAGTGGCGGACGAGGGTCGCACCGACCGGCACCCGTACGTCGCCGTCGAGACCGATCTCGGCGGCCCGGATCAGGATCGGCGCGTCCAACGTCTGACCGCCGGCGTCGTCGTGGCCGAGCAGCGCGAGTACACCCGCGTAGTATCGCCGCCCGCCGACTTCGTGGCGGGCGATCACCCGGCAGGCGTTCTCGATGGGGCTGCCGGTCACGGTGGGTGCGAACATCGTCTGGCGCAGCACCTCGCGTACGTCGTGACAGTTGCGTCCGGCGAGCAGGTACTCGGTGTGGCTCAGCCGGGACATCCGTTTGAGGTACGGGCCGACGACCTGGCCGCCGTGCTCGGCCACCGTCGCCATCATCTTGAGCTCCTCGTCGAGCACCATGTACAGCTCGTCGACCTCCTTCGGATCGGCGAGGAACGACAGCACGCTGTCCAGGTCAGGGTCGCCGCCGTCCGGGTGCCGGAGCGTGCCGCTGATCGGATTCATCATCGCCAGGCCGTCACTGACACTGACGTGCCGCTCCGGTGTCGCCCCGACCAGCACCCGGGTGCCGGTGTAGATCAGGAAGGTCCAGTAGGCGCCACGCTCGTCGCGCAGCAACCGGCGGAGCGCGCTCAACCCGGCGGTCAGTGCCGCCGAACGCCCCTGTCCGTCGGCGGTCGCCGACGCACCGTCGGCCAGCCGCGCCCGGTAGGTGCGGTGCAGCACGAAGTTCGCACCGGCGCCGCCGCCGATCTCGTCACGCAGCACCGTGGCGACCAGCTCCGCGTACTCGTCGTCGGTGATGTCGAAACCGCCACGGGTGGTGACCACCGGGGCGGCCGGTAGGGCGGCCATCGCCGTGGCGACCGGCACCTGCTGGTACGCCGACACCCGGACGCACTCCAGCGGCGCGCCGTCGTCGATGCACGCGAAACCCCGTTCGGCGATCTGCCGGTACGGCACGACCGCCAGGGTCGCCGGCCGGGTCGCCGGGCCCGGTGGCAGCGGGATGTCCGCCAGCCGGTCCACCTGGTGTGCGGTACCGGCCAGCACCTCCACCAGGTCGGTGCCTTCCCTGCGCAGCAGCGCGAACGGGCCCGGATCGGTACCCGATCGGACATCGGCCAGCAGGTCGGACAAGTGTCTGGTCAACGCGACTCCCCTTGGTCAGGGGGCAGCCCGGCGAGGTCGCAGACGGTTGTGGTGACCCGACGGCCGCCTCGACGGGCGGCCAGATGGGTGCGTGCTAGACGCGGGGCAGGGCCGCCTGATCGGCGGGCCACCAGCGACGAGCGAACGCGAGCATGGCGACAGCGTACCGCTCGGGCCCGGTGGCTCGGTACCGTAACGGGCGATGAGCATCCTCGCCCTCGATCTCGGCACCTCGTCGGTGCGCGGCCTGATCCTCGACAACGCGGCCATGCCCCAACCGGGTGCCCTGGCCCGGCGGAAGGTCGCCCTGGCCGTCGACCGCGACGGTTCCGCCACCCTCGACCCCGCCGACTACCTGGCAGCCCTCATCGACTGTCTGGACGATCTCAACGCCGCCGGCCAACTCGACGGGGTCGAGCTGGTCGCCACCGCCGCGCAGTGGCACTCGGTGCTGCCGTTGGATGCCTCAGGCTCGCCGATCGGCCCGTTGATGACCTGGCTGGATACCCGACCGAGTGCCCTGCCTGGTGCCGCCCACCCGGGCGACGCCGACGACTTCCACCAACGCACCGGGGCATGGTGGCACCGCTTCTACTGGACGGTTCGGCTGCCGTGGCTGCGGCGGCATTGCGGCGGCCGGCCGGCCCGGTTCGTCGGGCTGCCCGAGTACGTGCTGGCCGGGCTGCTCGGCGCCGCGCCGATGTCGGTGTCCCAGGCCTCTGGAACGGGAATGCTCGACCTCGTCACCATGGACTGGGACGCGGAGGCCGCCGACCTCGCCGCGGCACGTCCCGGGGAGTTGCCGGAGCTCGCGGCGGCCGACTGGCACGGGCAGCTGCGGGCCGAGTTCGCCCACCGTTGGCCGGCGCTGGCCGGGGTGCCGTGGTCCCCGCCGATCGGTGACGGCGCCGCATCGAACGTCGGCTCCGGATGCCTCGATCCCACCCGGGTGGCGGTGACCGTCGGAACGTCGGCGGCGGTGCGGCTCGTCCAGGACGCGGCGGCCGGTGTTCCACTGCCGCCGCTGCCGGACCCCCTGTGGCGCTACCGCGTCGACCACACCCGGATCGTCACCGGCCGGGCCTACTCGGCCGGCGGCAACCTCTACAGCTGGGCCAACCGGGAGTTGCGGCTGCCGCAGGGTGCCGAGCTGGAGCAGGCGTTGGGCCTGATCGAGCCCGGCGAAGGGGTGCCGGCCGATCCCCGGTTCGGTGGTGACCGGCCGCCCGGCCGCGCGCCGGCCGGCGCGGGGGAGCTGCGCGGGCTCGGTTTCGGCACCACCGCCGTCGACATCTTCGCCGGACTGATGGAAGGCGTCTGCCGGCAGATCGCCGGTGATCTGGGCAAATTGGAGTCGATGGTGGAGGCTCCGGTGACCGAGGTGGTGCTCGGCGGGGGCGCACTCGCCGCTTCCGACTGGTGGCGTCGCGCGTTCGGCGTCGTTCTGGCGCCACGTCGGGTCCGCTACATGCCGGAGCCCGAGGTCGGAGCTGTCGGTGCTGCTCTGGTTGCTCTCGGTCGACGAGATGGGTCCGGGGTGGCCCGTGACATCGGCCAGACGGTTGATGGTGACTCGGCGAGTAAGCTACCCGCCAGTCAGCCACTGTATCCTTCGTGAGTCTTCCCGCAGGTCGCCGCGTTGACAGCAGAACCTGGCCTGGTTGGATGGACTCCGCTCCCCGGCTTCGCAAGCGCCGGGGAAACTGCGAGGAGGCGTGGTGGTTGGTCCCGGTGACCCGTCCGACGGCGCGGTGTCCATTCCTCGCCGTCGCCCATTAGACAGCGACGGGGTACCACCGCACCGTCGCCGGTTGCGGCTGCGCCCCCGTGACTGGCGGATGGGCGCCAAGCTCGCGGCCGTACTGGTCATTCCGTCGGTGGCGTTCCTGGTGGTCGCCTCGGTGCAGACCGGTTCGCTGGTCGGCCAGGCCACCGTGCTCAACGAGTTCGCCCGCCAGGTGAAGGTCGGCGAGCAGGCCACGGCGCTCATCCACGAACTCCAGCAGGAGCGCGACCGGTCAGCGGGCGAACTCGCCGCCCGCCAGAGCGCCGTCCAGTTCGACCCGGTGGAAAGCGAGCAGGCACTGCAGGTCCACTACGACGCGGTCGACCGGCGGATCGCCGACTTCCGGGCCGTCGCCGACCCGCAGGCCGGCGGGGACGCCGCCTGGCAGGTGGCGTACAGCCGCGTGTCGGAGTCGCTGTCCCAACTGGGGCCGCTGCGGGCGTCCATCTCCGGCGGAGCGGTGGGCGCGGACACCGTCTTCGGCAACTACACCCGGGCCATCGACGCCCTGCTGACCCTGCTGGCCGAGCCGTCACCCGGTATCGAACGTACCGACCTGACCCAGGCCGTGCTGCGCAACGTGCAACTGGCCCGGGTCAAGGAGCTCAGTTCGCGAATCCGGGCACAGCTCTACGCCGCCGCCCGGGCCGGCCGGTATGCTCCCGAGGACGTGGTCGAACTGACCGACCTGCGGGCCCAGCAGTTGACCGCGCTCGCCGATTTCCGGATCACCGCGACGAGCAACCAGATCGCCCGCTACGGTGAGGCCGCCGCCGACCCGCGGTTCGTCGCCGCCGTCCAGATGGAGGAGACCACCATCGTCGGTGGCTCGGCCAGTCCGGCGGTGTTGGAGCCGAACGGGTGGTGGTCTGCCAGCCAGGACCGGCACCAGCTGCTACGCCAGGTCGAGTCGACGGTCCTCGGCAACGCGATCAGCCTGGCCGAGTCGCGCAGCGATCAGCAACTGCAGCGCACCCTGCTGGTCGCCGGAGCGGTACTCGGCGTGCTGTTCATCGCGTTGCTCACCTCGGTGGCGATCGGCCGGTCCATCGCCCGTTCGCTGCGTACGCTGCGGAGCCAGGCGTTGCAGGTCGCGCAGCTGGACCTGCCCGACACCCTGCAGCGGCTCCGGTCGGTGCAGTCCGGCGTGCCGCAGATCGAGATCGCACCGGCCGCGGTGCGTACCCGCGACGAGATCGGCGAGGTCGCCGAGGCATTCGTCGCCGTACACAGAAGCGCGGTGACCGTCGCGGTCGAGCAGGCGGTCATGCGTCGTAACGTCAACGCGATGTTCGTCAACCTCGCCCGCCGTAGCCAGGTGCTCGTCGAGCGGCAACTCGAACTCCTCGACGACCTGGAACGCGACGAGGGCGACCCGGAACAGTTGGACAACCTCTTCAAGCTCGACCACCTCGCCGCCCGGATGCGCCGTAACGACGAAAGCCTGTTGGTGCTGGCCGGCACCGAAGCGAGCCGTCGTTGGAGCCGGCCGGTGGCGCTGTCCGCCGTCACGCTGGCGGCTGCCGCCGAGATCGAGCAGTATCCACGGATCCGCCACGATGTCGAAGACAAGCTGTACATCGTCGGACACGCCGTCGGCGACCTGGTTCACCTGCTGGCCGAGTTGCTTGAGAACGCCACCGCGTTCTCCCCGCCGTACTCGAACGTGCACGTCACCGGCTACGAGTACGCCCCGCAGGCGGTGCTGCTGGAGATCACCGACGAGGGCATGGGAATGTCCGCCGAGTCGGTGGAACAGGCCAACATGACCCTGGCGGAACCGCCCGACGCCGACGTCGCCGCGTCCGAGCGGATGGGCCTGTTCGTGGTGAGTCACCTGGCCGCCCGACTCGCTGTCCGGGTCCGGTTGCGGTCCGGCGAGCGCGGGCTGATCGCCAACGTGTGGCTACCCGGTTCGGTTCTCGCCCCGCCGCCGGAGCAGGACGTCTCCTACGTGGTGCCGGCCGGACGCAAGGTCACCGACTACCCGACTCGGGAGATGCGGGCGGTCGGCACCGCGGCGCGGGCCGGCGCGGGTGAACCTGTCGCAGGCCGACCGCCGACGGCCGTCGACGGAATCGCCCCGGCGTTCGTCCCACCCGCGCCGCGCCAAATCGAGCCGTACGCCGAAGAACCGGCACTGCCCGCCGCGCCGTCGCCGGTGCCGACCCCGCCGCGCCCCCTAGCGGCACCGACCGTAGGGCAGTTGCCGGTGGCGCCTACCGTCCGGCAACTGCCGTCCTCGCCAGCAGGACCGGACGGTGCCGGCGAGCGGAACGCGGTGTCGCGTCGCACCGGTAAGCGCAACATGCCGGCACGTGCCGAGGACATCCTCGCCTCGGCTGGCGGCGCCGTGGTCGCCAGCGCCAGCAGCGTGTGGTGGGAACGGCAACGCGGACCGATCGCTCCGCTGCCGCCGACGCCAGCCCCGCCGGTGGTCCCGGTGACCGCCGGAACCAGCAGCAAGGGCCTTCCGGTACGGGTGCCGATGGCCTCGCTGCCGGTCGCCAGCAACTCCGCCGCGCCCCCCGTTCCTGCCGTCCACGACGAGCCGGATCCCGACGCGGTGAGCAGCATGCTCTCCAGCTTCTATGGTGGCGTGCGACGGGCTGAATCTGAGGACACCAGCGAGATGACCCTGGCGCCGGCCGGCCGTCGGGGTGAGGAGGAGCAACAGTGAGAACGCTGAGCCAAGAGGCAAAAGACCTTAGCTGGTTGGTGAGCGCGTTCGCGGAGCGCGTGCCAGGGGTCGCCCATGCGATCGTGGTGTCGTCCGACGGGCTGCTCGTCGCGGTTTCCGACCACCTTCCACGCGATCACGCCGACAAGCTGTCGGCGGTCACGTCTGGCCTGATGAGCATCACCAGTGGCGCCGCGCAGATGTTCGACAACGATATCGTCAAGCAGACCGTCGTCGAGATGGGACGCGGCTATTTCTTGATCATGAATATCCGGGACGGTTCCATTCTCGCCACCCTCGCGGCCAGCGACGCCGACATCGGCGTCGTGGGCTACGAGATGGCGCGGCTGGCGAAGCAGGCTGGTGAGATGCTGACCCCGGCGCTGCGCGCCGAACTCCAGCAGGCGCTGCCGCGCTGATCTCCAAGCAGGCTCTGCCGCGCTGATCTCCAAGCAGGCTCTGCCGCGCTGATTTTTTGGGCCGGCGGTACTCAGTCGTCGGCGGCGTCGGCGGCCAACGCCGCCAGCATGAGGTCGAGTCTGATCGAGACCTCGGTATCCACTGTGCCTTCCTGCCGATGACCGGCCAGCCGTAGCCGCAGTTGACCTACCCGGTCCTGCAACTGGCCGGTCGTCGTGCCCTCAGCGATCGACAGCCGGAGGCCGTCGGCTGCGTCACGCAGATCAGCGGCGGCATCGGCCCTGATCATCCCGGTGGTCGATCCATCGGCGACGATCAGATCGAACTGTTCGACCACCAGCGCCGCCGAGGCCAGCGACTCCGGCGGCACGGCGTCCGCCCCACCCTGAGCGGTCCTCGACCCCACCGGCGGTCGCGTGGTTGCGAGCGGCACCGTGCTCGCCGGCGGCGATGCGGCCGACCGGAGACTGCCGGCCGGCGGCGGCGCCACCAGGAACGACGTCGCCACGAGGACGAACGCGATCACGGCGGCAGCGCCGGCCCCGGCGAGGCCTACCACCGCGAGCGGCGATCGTGCCCGCTCGCCACTTCGGACACGGGAATCTGCGGGTTCGGCAATTGGTAGCCGGGCCGCTGGTGTCGAAGCGACCCCTACCGGGCCGCGACGACCGCCCCACCCGGCCGACCGCGCCGGCGGGACGGCCTGCTCCACGAGCGTGTGGCCGCCGGAGAACGAGCCGGTCCGGGCCCGGTCGGGCAGCGGAAACTCGACGACGACGCCGAGGGCGGCATGCAGCGCCGATGCCACTTCAGTGGCCGTCGGCCGGTCGGCCGGATCGCGGCGCAGGCAGGCGAGACAGATCTCGGCCACCTGGGCAGGTAGCCCGGTGACGGCTGGTCGGGGTGGCAGCTCGGCCCGGTCCAGCTGAGCGGCTGCCTCGCGCCAACTTTTAGCCGGCAGCGGTGCAGCGCCGGTCAGCATCTCGTAGCAGATGGCGCCGAGGGCGTACACATCGGCCGCCGGATGCACCGGGCAGTGCCGCAGGCGCTCCGGGGCGGCATACGCGGGAGTGCCGAGCAGCCAGCCGGCGTCCGGTGCCGGTCGGCCATCGACCACCGCGGCGATCCCGAAGTCCAGGATCTTCGCTCCGCTGGCGGTCAGCATCACATTGCCCGGCTTGATGTCACGGTGCACCACGCCGATCCGGTGGGCGGCGGCCAGCCCACTGGCCACCTGCGCGGTGAGCCAGATCGCGGCCCGCCACGGAAGTGGCCCGGTGGCCAGTCTGGCTGCGAGGTTCTCGCCCTCCACCAGCTCGAGCACCAGGTATGGAACGACCTGGTCCTCGTCGATCTCCGCTTCGCCGTAGTCGTAAACCTGGGTGACGTGCGGATGGGTGATCCGCGCCGCCGCCCGTGCCTCCTGCTGGCACGCGGCCCGCACCGATGGCGCGATCGGTGGTGCCAACGCCTTCACCGCGACCGCCCGGTCGAGTAGATCGTCGCTGGCGCGCCAGACCTCGGACATGCCGCCCAGCCCGATCCGGTCGGCCAGCACGTACCGGCGGTCCAGCCGTAGACCGGAACCGAAGACCATGGCCACAGTCTGTCGGTATGTGAACGCGGGCGGTGCGGTTTCCGGCGTACCTGACGTCAGGTTCCACCGCAGGGCGGACCTCAGATGGCGTGCTCGGCGATGACCCGCCGGTACCAGTGCGCGCTGCGCTTGAAGACCCGGCGCTGGGTGGGGTAGTCGACGTAGATCAGGCCCCAGCGCTGCTCGTACCCTTCGGCCCATTCGAAGTTGTCCATGAGTGACCAGACGTGGTAGCTCTCCACCGGGACGCCGGTGCTGATCGCGCGGTGGACGGCGGCCAGGTGGTCGCGTAGGAAACTGATCCGGCCCGGATCGTCCACCGTGCCGTCGGGCGCCATCCGGTCCGGCGTGGGCAGCCCGTTCTCGGTGATGGTGATCGGTACCGCGCCGTAGTCGCGGTAGACCCTGGTGAGGACGTCGAGCATGCCGTCCGGGTAGATCTGCTGCCAGTCGGCTTCCGAAGTCGTCCACCGTCGTACCGTCTGGCCGTCACCGGTGACGTAGATCGGCGTGTAGTACTGGACGGCGAGCAGGTCGACCGGCGCGGCGACGATCGCGAGATCGCCGTCACGGATGCCGCGCGCCAACCGGCTGTCCGGGCCGAGATCGGCCAGCACGTCGGCGGGGTAACTGCCCAGGAAGACCGGGTCCAGGTAGAGCCGGTTCTCGTAGCCGTCGTAGAGCCGCGCGGCCGCGGCCGCGGCGGCGCTGTCGTCGGCCGGGTAGCAGGGGTGCAGGTTGAACGCCGGGCCGATGCGGCAGGCGGCGGAACTGGCGCGCAGCGCCTGTACGGCCAGTCCATGTGCCAGCTGCAGATGGTGGGCCACCAGGTAGGCGGCGTCCGGGTCCGACCGGCCCGGGGCGTGGTGGCCGCTGAGGTAGCCGTTCTGGACCACGGTCTTCGGTTCGTTGATGGTCAGCCATACCGGTACCGCGTCGCCGAGCGTGTGGAACAGGCTCTGCGCGTAGTCGGCGAACCGGTAGGCGACGTCGCGCGACTCCCAGCCGCCGACGTCCTGCAGGGCCTGCGGCAGATCCCAGTGGAACAGGGTGGCCATGGGTTCGATGCCACGAGCGGTCAGGCCGTCGATCAACCGACGGTAGAAGTCGAGCCCACGCTGGTTGGGCTTGCCGGTGCCGTCGGGCTGGATCCGGGGCCAGGAGATTGAGAACCGGTAGCTGTGCAGCCCGAGGTCACGCATCAGGTCAAGATCGTCGTGATACCGGTGGTAGTGGTCGGCGGCGACGTCGCCGGTGTCACCCGCCCGGGTGCGTCCCGGCGTGTGGCTGAAGGTGTCCCACACCGACTCGCCGCGCCCGTCCTCCTTGGCGCCGCCTTCGATTTGGTACGCGGAGGTCGCCGCGCCCCACCGGAATCCGCTGGGGAAGTGGAGCCCGAGGGGCCGTTCGGGAGCGGGCCGGGGAGCCTGCTGGGCGGTACCATCGTCGCCCTCTCTACCGGAGCAGGTCCCTACGGTGTCGGTGAACCGGTGGCTTCCGGCGTCGCGCGGGGCGCCGGTCGCGGCGGTTGCCGCTGCGCGGTGGGCGGCGCTGGCCGCGGACTGTTCGGCCCGGCGTTGCAGGTGCCGGCGGGAAAGTACGGCCATTGAGGTCTCCTCGACAGTGGTATCCCGTCCACTGCTGGTGCGGCACGGGGCGCGGGGGCGCGCCGGACAGGTCGCGAGGGTGGGGGGATCGGCTGGATTTCCCGCCGTGATCGGAAAATTGGTGTGGGGACGGGGAGGGCAACCCCCGTCCCCACCATCAGTTGCTCTCACGCACGAGCGGTTTTGGCGTCCAGATCGTGCGTGACGCGCGGGAGCCGGGCCACGCGAGTGGCTCTGGATCCACCTCCTCCCGGGTGGTGTCTGCAGCTGCCGGCGGAGTCCGGGCTGGCCCGCCGTCAGCTTTACGATCGGTAGGTGTTCCCGCCTGGGCGGTGTAGCACCGCGAACACGGTGCGATTTCACGAGTGTTGCCAAGTCCATCGATGGAAGCGCTCCCATCGACGTTGGTTTTGGACTGTAGTCCCCGTCACGGGTTTGTGAAAGACCCAAAACGAGATCGAAACACGTCAGTGGCCATCCGACCGTCGGTGCAGGTTCGGTGGCGCCAGGACAATGCCAGCTCAACGCGGGTCGAAGGACCACCTCGCGGGGATCGGCCTGGGTTGACCCTTGAATGCGGGAGCGCTCCCATGTAACACTGTCGACCATCGCGGATGGGAGCCAGCAGACCGCGCGACAGGGGCAGCCGAGGGCGGTCGACCACATCAGGTCGGCACGGCGCCACGCAGTGAACCGGAGCCGCCTGTCCGGCACCTCCGGTCGTATGTCGACCCCGGTCCGGGACGGGTTCACCACTAATCCGGCGCCATGCGTCCGACGCGCTGCTCCACGACATCGCCCACCGCGCATACGGCGCCAAGCTGAGGCGTACCCCCCATTGCCTCGGCCTGGTTCGCGAGGAGAACCCACCACATGAGATTGACCGCGACGAGACGGCGGCTGGCCCTGTTCGCCGCTGGCGTGATGGTCGTCGGAGGTGTCGCCGTCGTCCCCGGCGTCGCCAACGCGGCCACCGCCTGCAACGTCGTCTATGCGACCAATGACTGGAACAACGGTTTCACCGCCAACGTGACGATCGAGAACCTCGGTGACCCCATCACCGGTTGGACCTTGCGCTTCGCCTTCCCCGGCAGCCAGCGGGTCACTCAGGGCTGGTCGGCCAACTGGACCCAGTCCGGCAACGTGGTCACCGCCACCAACGCGGGCTGGAACGGCAATCTTGCCACCGGGCAGTCCACCAGTATCGGCTTCAACGGCACGCACACCGGGTCCAACCCCAAGCCGACGTCGTTCTCCATCAACGGAGTCACCTGCAACGGCGCCCAGCACAACCAGCCACCCACCGTCGGCCTGACCGTGCCGGCAGGCCCGTTCGTCGCCCCTGCCGACGTGCCGCTGACCGCCACCGCGAGCGATCCCGACGGCACGATCGCCCGGGTCGAGTTCTACCGCAACGGGCTGCTCGTCAACACCGACACGACCAGCCCGTACCAGTACGTGCTGTCAGCGCTGCCAGCCGGTAGTTATACGGTGCAGGCCCGGGCCTACGACAACGCCGGTGCCAGTGCCACGGCAGAGCGGGCCTTCACCGTGAGCCCGGGCAGTACCGGGCCGTCCCTGGTGGCCACACCCTCGTCGGTCAGTGTGAACGAAGGTGGCAGCGCGACCTTCAACCTGCGGCTGAGCTCCGCGCCCACCGGCAACCTGCCGGTCACCCTGGCGATCGCCGGTGACAGCAGCATCACCCGTACGCCGTCGTCGTTCACCTTCACCCCGAGCAACTGGAACACCGGGGCGACGGTTACCGTCTCGGCCGCCGAGGACAGCGACACCGTCTCCGGCACCGCCACCATCACCGCTTCGGCGAGCGGGATCGCGCCGTTGTCCGTCGTGGTCACCGAGATCGACAATGACACGCCGGGCGGCGACAACGACTACATCGCGCGCTTCCTCGACCAGTACGGCAAGATCAAGAACTCGGGATACTTCAGCCCAGAAGGCGTGCCGTACCACTCGATCGAGACCCTGATCGTCGAGGCCCCGGACCACGGACACGAGACCACCTCCGAGGCGTTCAGCTTCTGGATCTGGCTGGAGGCCAGCTACGGTCGGGTGACGCAGAACTGGGCACCCTTCAACAACGCCTGGACCGTGATGGAGCGCTACATCATCCCGGGCAGCGCCGACCAGCCGACCGCCGGCGTGGCCGGCACCGCACAGTACGCCGCCGAGTACCTGCAGCCCAACCAATACCCCTCCCGGCTGGACCAGAACGTGCCGGTCGGCGCCGACCCGCTCCGCCGCGAGCTGCAGTCGGCATACGGCACCGGCGAGATCTATGGCATGCACTGGCTGCTTGATGTGGACAACGTGTACGGCTTCGGCCGCTGTGGGGACGGCACCACCCGTCCCGCGTACATCAACACCTTCCAACGTGGTCCACAGGAGTCAGTGTGGGAGACCGTCCCGCAGCCGTCCTGCGACACCAAGCGGCACGGCGGTACCAACGGCTACCTTGACCTGTTCGTCGCGGAAAGCAGCGCGCCGGCCTCGCAGTGGAAGTACACCAACGCCCCGGACGCCGACGCCCGCGCGGTGCAGGCCGCCTACTGGGCGCTGATCTGGGCCCGGGCGCAGGGCAAGCAGGCCGATATCGCGGCCACCGTAGCCAAGGCCGCCCGGATGGGCGACTACCTGCGGTACGCGATGTTCGACAAGTACTTCAAGCGGATCGGCAACTGCGTCGGTGCCTCCAGCTGCCCGGCCGGCACCGGCAAGGACTCTGCGCACTACCTGATGTCCTGGTACTACGCCTGGGGCGGCGCGACCGACACCTCGGCGGCGTGGTCGTGGCGGATCGGTTCCAGCCACAACCACTTCGGCTACCAGAACCCGTTCGCTGCCTGGGCGCTGACCAACGTGCCCGAGCTACGCCCGCGTGGTGCCACGGCGAGCCAGGACTGGACACAGAGCCTCAACCGGCAGATGGAGTTCTACCAGTGGCTGCAGTCCGCTGACGGCGCGATCGCCGGCGGTGCCACCAACAGCTGGAACGGCTCCTACGCCCAGCCGCCGGCCGGCACCCCGACCTTCTACGGCATGTACTACACGGAGCACCCGGTCTACCACGACCCGGGCAGCAACGAGTGGTTCGGCATGCAGGTCTGGTCGCTGCAGCGGGTCGCCGAGCTCTACCATGTCACCGGTGACGCGCGCGCGAAGCGGATCCTGGACAAGTGGGTCCCGTGGGCGCTCTCGCATACCGACATCGGCACCGGCGGGGACTTCTCGATTCCGTCGACGATGCGCTGGAGCGGTGCGCCGGACACCTGGAACGCGACCAGCCCGGGTGCCAACAACAACCTGCGGGTCGAGGTCGTCGGCTACGGCCAGGACGTCGGTGTCGCCTCCGCCTACGCCCGGACCCTGATGTGGTACGCGGCGAGGTCCGGCAACACCGAGGCCCGGGACACCGCCAAGGGTCTGCTGGACGCGCTGCACGCGAACGCCGGGCCCAAGGGCGTGACCACGGTGGAGACGCGGGGCGACTACCGCCGCTTCGACGACGTCTACAACGCCTCCACCGGGCAAGGGCTCTACGTGCCCAACGGGTGGCGGGGCACCATGCCCAACGGTGACGTGATCCAGTCCGGCAAGAGCTTCCTGGACATCCGCTCGTTCTACCGGAACGACCCGGACTGGCCCAAGGTCGAGGCGTACCTCAACGGTGGACCGGAGCCGCAGTTCGAGTACCACCGGTTCTGGGCACAGGCAGACCTGGCGATGGCCTACGCGGACTACGCCCTGCTGTTCCCGGACAACTGAGGACCGGTGTCCGGGTGGGCGGCCGGCCCCTCCCACCCGGACACCCCTGACCCGCACCACCTGCTCGGCGCAACCCGATCCACCTGCGGTCCGGCATGATCGCCACGGGCGACCGGATCGCCCCAGACGGCCTGATTCCCACGGTCAGGCCCGCCTGTGGTGGGTCGGCCGGGATCGGACAACGCAGCGATCCCGGTCGGCCCACCACACCCCATTGAGGCCACTACCGCGCGGTCACGACCGGTAGCAGCGCCAGCTCAGTTCGTTCCGGCGGTTCGTCAACTCGGCGTCGACCGGTTCGCCGTACCGTTGGGCGCAGGCAAGTCGTACGTCGAGGTCCTTGCTGTTGTCGGTCCTCGGACGGACGCAGGTCCAGCGGCCGTCCGTCGAGCCCGGCCAGGCCATCCACTGTCCACCGTGCCTCTGCTTGCAGTAGGTGTCGAGTAGCCGGCGTAGGTCGTCGTCGTTGTCAGGACCGAGCAGCACGGGTTCGGTGGCCACCGGTGGCGAAGCACGGGGGGAGGACGCGTCGCTGGTCGGCGTCGGCGTCGCTACCGTCGGCGCCGGTACATCGGGCGGCTGCTCGACCCCCGGGTCAGTCGGGACCGGCTGACCGGCCAAGACGTCGGCAGCAGCCGGCGAGCTCTCGGTGGCGCTGGGCGTCGGAGTGGGCGGCGCGGTCGTTCCTGCTGGTTCCACGGTCGGCGACACCGAGGTCTGCGGTACGGCCGGCGGACTCCACAGCAGCCCGGTGCCGGAGACGAACGGTGCCGAGCAGAGCAGGGCAATGGCGGCGACTCCGGCAGCGGCCGCCACCCACCCGTAGCGGCGGACGACCCCGATGAACTGGTCGGGTTCGTCGATGACCGCGACGCCGGCCGGTCCGGGGGCTGCTGGCGCGGCGGCTTGCGGCTCGGGAGCCGCCGGCACGCCGGCCTTCGGCTCGGGAGCCGCCGGCACGCTGGCTGCCGGAACTGGCCGGATGATCGGCTGCTCCTGGGTCGGATCGTCCAACCCTGTGACCGGTTCGGCCGCCGCCCCGGACTGCGGCACCTCGGCGAGGAGCGGATGCGCGGCTGTGGCGCCGGCTCGGCTGCCGGACGGTTGGATGATCGGGTGCTCGACCGTCGGTTCGTCGGTGACCGGGCCGGTCGAGCGATCGCCGAGTACCCTCAGCTCGACGGTCGGCTGAGCGAGGGCACCTTCCGCTTCCGGTTCGGTGTGGGTGACTGCCCTGGTGTGGTCAGCGGATTTTTCGGCCACGAAAGCCCCGGCCTCCTCGTGCGAATGCGTTCGACAGCGTGGTCACTGTAGTCACATCCGGAGCACGATGGCTCGGGTGGGAAGCCGCTCGGCATCCCGCGGCTCGGTTGTCAGTCCTCGCCGGACGGTCGGGGCCGCTGGGCCGGCGTCGAATCGTCTCCGGTTGGCAGCCCGGCCGTGCCGGTCTGATCCCGCTGCGGCGTCGCGACACCCGCCGTCGAACTCGGTGCCACCGGGTGGCGCAACCCGGGGTGCCCGGGCGGCATGGACCGCCGGATCACCCACCAACTCACCGCCAGACACGCCGCGACCAGCGGCCAGCTCAGCGCGGCCCGAGCCGCGGCCAGCGCGATCACCTCGTCAGACAGGTACAGCGGTACGAACACCGCGACCCGGACCACGTACTGACCAACCCAGACCCAACTGCCACGGCTGTACGCCCGCAGCAGCGCCGGATCACGCCGCCACCGTCCGCGTTGACCCAGCGCCCCACCTACCACCACGCCCAGCAGCGGCCAGCGGGCCACGATGCTGATGATCCAGGCCAACACGCTGGCGGCGTTGGAGAGCAACTGCAGCAGGAAGAAGTCGGCGGCCCGCCCGGTGCGCAGCGCGATGAGCGCGGCGACGCAGACGGCGAGTAGGCCGATCAGCACGGACCTGGGCCGGTGCCCGTGCCGCAACCGGACACCGCCGATCAGCCCGCCGGCCGCCAGCGCGGCGAGCACGCCGTACCAGATCGACTGCCCACCCAGTGCGTACCCGGCGCCGAACGCGACCGCCGGCACGGTGGCATCGATCGCTCCGCGACGACCGCCCAGCAGCTGCGCCAGAGACTCCGTCTGGGTGCCGTCCGACGCTCCGCTCAACGCCCCGCCTCCCGCCGGTAGTCTTAGGTAAGCCTAACCGGTCCTCGGGTCTTGCCGCCGGCGGAGGTCCGCTGGCGATGCCACCGCAGCGGACCGGGGTGCAGCGACCAGACGATCCGCCGCTACCACGACCGGCGGGCACGCAGCGTGTCGACGTACCCGATGGCGTGGGCGCCGGCCACCCCTGCCTGTTCCAGGTCGGCGTCGTCCGGGGCGAACATGGCGTAGTTCACCAGGTCGGCGAGGGGATCGAGGTCGGGCAGCGCATCGACTCCCGGCAGCGCCCGGCCGTGGCGGGACACCTCACTCGCCGACAGGTGAGCCCCCGCCGGATGGCCGGCGAGTCGAAGAGCGTCGACGACCTCCAGCCAGGCACCGCCGATCCGGTCGGCAGGCCCACCGCTGCTCAGCCGGATCCGATGCTGCCGGCGGCGTAGCGCGAGCACGCCGAAGAGCCCGCTGCACACCACGGCGAGCCCCACCATCCCGCCGACTGTGCCAACCATCCAGCCCGGTGTCGAGCCCTGTCGCCCGGGGTTGGCCGCCGCAGGTACCGACGGCACCGGCTCGACCGGGGGCAGGGGACTCTGCTCCACCGGCGGGGTCGATTCCTGCGGCGCCGGCCGGAAATCCTCCTCCACCGGTCTGATCGCGCTGTCCGGGCGGGGCAGTGGGTCGAACGGCACCCAACCGATGCCGGAGAAGAGCACCTCCGGCCAGGCCACCGCGTGAACCCCGTGAACGGACGTGCCGCCGGGTGACACGACGAATCCGACGACCACCCGGGTGGGCAACCCGATCAACCGGCCGAGCAGCGCGTAGGCGGCGGCGAACTGCTCGGACGTACCCCGTTGGCCGCCGGCCTCGCGCGGCCCGAGCAGGAAGAAGCCCAGATTCGGGTACGCGTGCCCGCTCGGCGCGTCGGAGACCAGGTGGTAGTGCTCGGCCAGGAACTGCTCGAGGGCCAGTGCCCGCTGGTACGGCGCGCCGTTGTCCTCGGCGATCTGCCGGGCGAGTCGGCTCAGTTCCGCCGGTACGCCGTCGGCCACCCGCAGCACCCGGGCGACACCGTCCCCGGCGGGCACGTCTGCGGTGATCAGCGCGTTCGACGCCGGGGGCGGTGGCACCGAGTCGACGGTATAGCTCATCCCGGCGGTGAGACCCTCGGGGTGCAGCAAGGTGCCGCTGGCGGCGTCGTAGGCGACCCGTACCCCGTCGACCCGGGCCGGCACCGGCATTGCCGGTAGCAGCCGGCCGGACAGCTCGGCGATGGTGATCCGCTGGTGGACCAGGCTCCGGTCGGTCTCGGTGGCTGTTGCCAGCGGCAGGACCCGGCCGGCGTTGCGGTAGGTGCCACCGACCCGCCAGGTCACCCCGTCGTAGTCGTGCAGCACCGCCAGCCGTAGCCGGAGCTGCTCACCCGACCCCGCCGACCGACCCGGCTCGGACACGGCGTCCCCGGACGGCGCCCCGACCTGTACGTCGAACAGCGGCTGGTCCGGGTTGAGAGCCCAGCCGGATATCCTGATCAGCGGATTTTCGTCGAGGCTGTCGACCTGTGGGGGCGTGACGAATCGGCGTGGGTCGACATCGGTGGTCGAGATCCGGGCCACCACCACCGGCGCGCTCAACACGACCACCAGCAGTACGGCGCCCGCGCCGGCCAGGGAGAGCAGCGTCGACCGCAGCCGTAGCCCGTCGATCCGGCCGGCCGAGGGCTGGTCTCGCGCTGCCGTCGACCAGGCGAGCGGTGCGGAGTCGACCGGGGCGGGCCCGGCCGGCGTCGGTCGGCTGGCGGTGACCATCAGCCCCAATGCGGCGGCCGCGGCGAACAGCACTGCGGGCCAGCGGGCCGGTTCGGCGTTGGGACCCACGACGAACACCGCCGCGCCGAACAACAACAGCGGTGGGAGAAGTCCGAGCAGCATGCGCCGGCCGCGTACCGCGATCTCAGCAGCGGTCAGCCCGGCGATCCAACTGGCGACGACCGGTACGACGACCGTGTCCGGGACCGGCTCCATCGGAATCATCGCGGTCAGCAGCCGGGGCACGCCGTTGACCGCGGCGTCGACCAGCAGCCGGGTGGCCGTCGCGGGCAACTCGGCCTGGCGCGCCGTCCACCAGCAGGTCGCCAGCAGGTAGCCGCCCATCAGCATGATCGACAATGGAGCCACCTGCCAGTTCGGCAGCCGCCGGGCGAGCGCGCCGATCAGCACCGCACTGGCGCCGCTGCCGGCGATCAGCCAGGTCACCGTTGGTCCGTCGTAGATCCGCCCGAGGAGCAGGGCGGCGGAGGCGACGAGGGCGATCAGCACCGCGGGTACCGTCACCCGGCGTACCCAGCGGGCCGGTCCGGCGTCGTTCACCGCGTACCCACGGCATCCCAGGCCGCCGCGAAGCCTGGCCCGTCGACCGCCTCGACGAACAGCACGCCGGGCGGCGGGGCGGGGCGGGGCGCTGCGGGCACGCCGGCTGTGGTCGGCCCGGTCAGCCGGCCGATCAGCACGGTGGTGAACGCTGCGCGCAGCGCGCCAACCCGCGCGACTGCCGCATCGTCACCGACACCGGTGAGATACACCAGGGTGTCGCCCGGCTTCTGCCGGCGTAGCCGGTCGCAGACCAGCAGCACCGGGTCGCCGGAGACGAGCCGGTCGGTCCGGGCCAGCGTGACCTCCGCCAGCCGGTCCAGCGGATGGCTACTCGTGCCGGCCACCGACGGGTCGTCGACCACCATCCGCACCGACACCGCCAGGTCGGCCCGGGTCGCCGCGCTGAACACCGAAGCTGCCGCCTCGCAGGCCGCCTCGAAGGTCGCCGACGAGCCCGCGTCGGCGTCAGGATGGGCGAGGATCCGGTTGTCGAGCAGCACCACGAGCCGCGGCAGGCTGGTGTCGACGTGCTCCCGCACCATCAACTGCCCGATCCGGGCACTGGTGCGCCAGTGCACCCGGCGTAGCTCGTCGCCGACGATGTACTCCCGCAACGAGTCGAAGGTGATGCTGCCGTGCGGAACCCGGTCGAGTTGTCCGTCCAGACTGCGCGCCACCCCGGCCGGCACCGCCTGCAGGGGGAGCACCCGGGGTCGCACCCACACCTGGACCGCATCGCCATGCTCGCGTCCGACACTGATCAGTCCGAACAGGTCCCGCCGCGACACCCGCAGCGGACCGATCGGGAACACGCCACGCCGATCGGTGGGCACCGCGTAGCGCACGGTCGTCTGCGCACCCGAGCGCAGCCTCACCAGTGGCACGGCGATCCACCGTTGCCCGCACCGCTCCTCGGCGAGCAGACTGACCGCACCCCACCGACGCCGGGCGTCGACCAGCAGCGTCACCGTGCAGTCGTCGCCACGGGTCACCCGATCCGGATGGACGCTGCGACGTACGACCAGTCGTGGTTGCCACGACGTGTAGCCGGCGGCGTACCCGACGGCGATCAGGCCCGCCGTGCCGAGCAGCGCCAACTCCGGATAGCCGAGTACGGAGCCGGCCACGGTGAGCAGCGCGGCGCTCACACTGAGACCGAGACAGCGCGCGGTGATCGTCACAGCGTGGACCAGCTCA
The DNA here is from genome assembly GCF_048060115.1 of Micromonospora sp. LOL_023. Taxonomy (NCBI): domain Bacteria; kingdom Bacillati; phylum Actinomycetota; class Actinomycetes; order Micromonosporales; family Micromonosporaceae; genus Micromonospora; species Micromonospora sp. LOL_023. Next base: position 50,315 of record NZ_JBHMIM010000029.1, on the reverse strand, counting down.
GGCCGGGACCGGCGTGGGTTGACCGGCGGGCAGCGGCACCGGGACGGACCGGACCGCGTCGGCCAGCACCTCACCGGCGGTGAGCCCTCGCAGTTGGGCATCGGCGGTCAGCAGCAGACGGTGCGCGAACACCGGCTCCAACAAGGCCTTCAGATCCTCCGGCAGGACGAAACCGCGGCCGTCGATGAGGGCGTACGCGCAGGCCGCCCGGGTCAGTGCGATCACTCCGCGAGGGCTCACCCCGACCCGGACCGCGGGGTGGGTCCGCGTCGCCACGGCCAGCCGTACGGCGTAGCCGTAGAGCGGGTCTGCGATGTGCACCCGCTGCGCCATCCGGATCAGTTCGCCGACAGCTGCCGTGTCGATGACCGGTTCCAGTGCCTCGGGTGAGCGCAGCGTCGCGCCCCGTAGCACCTCGATCTCGGTCTGCTCGTCCGGATAGCCCACCGACAGCCGGACCAGGAACCGGTCCAGCTGAGCCTCGGGCAACCGATAGGTGCCGTCCATCTCGACAGGGTTCTGGGTGGCGACGACGAGGAACGGCCGGGGCACCGGGTGGCGTACCCCGTCGACCGTGACCGTGTGCTCCTCCATTACCTCGAGCAGGGCCGACTGGGTCTTCGGCGATGCCCGGTTGATCTCGTCGGCGATGACGATGTTGGCGAACACCGGGCCAGGATGGAACTCGAATCCCTGGGTCGACTGGTTGAAGATGGTCACCCCGGACACGTCTGCCGGCAGCAGATCCGGAGTGAACTGGATACGCCGCCAATGTCCGTGGACGGTGGCGGCGATCGCCCGGGCAAGAGTGGTCTTGCCGACTCCGGGCACGTCTTCGACAAGCACGTGACCCTGTGCGAACAGGGCGGTCAGCGCCAGCCGCACCACCTGGGGCTTGCCCAGCACCACGGTGGCGATCCCACCGGCCAGTCGGGCGGCGACCGAGGCGAAGCCGGTCACCTCGTGGGGGCTCAGCGGTGCGGTCACGGTCACTGCGGCTGTCTCCTCGCCGAGGTGGATCGGGGGTGTGGCTGGTGTCAGCAGGTCGGCAGCGAGTGGAGGTCGTCACCGCCGGCCAGGTTGAACCAGGCCCAGGGAATGTAGTTGAGACCGTCGTACTCCACCCGGATCCACCAGGTGCTCGCCTTGCCGCCGTTGTAGATCCAGGAGTCGACATGCTCGCCCTGCCGTCGGCACAGCGCGGTCAACCGGGTGCCGTTGGGGACCCAGCCGACCTGGCGGTCGTTGTCCTGCTCGGGGACCGAGAAGATCTCGTTGCCGTTGCGGCCGGCAACGTCCGCGTCGCAGTAGGTGCGCTGCTCGCCATCTGGTCCGTTGACGCAGGTGGCGGTGCCCTGCAGGGCCGCGGTGGCGCGGGTGTGGGTCGCGGTGCCGGTGCCGGCCGCGTTGGCGGCCCGGACGGTGAAGGTGTACGACCGACCGGGGTAGAGACCGGTCACCCGAATGCTGTCGCAGCCACCGGTGACCGGTTGGCTGCCCTCCGCCGCTGCGGTGCATCTGACCTCCCCGCCGCCGGCGTCCACAGTAAATGCCAGGGTCACCGAGCTGGTGTCCGCGGTGGCGCCGGTGACGGTGACCCGGGGCGCGGCGACGGTACGGGCGGTCGTGGTCGCTGGCGCACCCTCCCCGGCGGCGTTGACCGCGTGCACCGCCACCGCGACGTCCGTCCCGTCGCCGAGATCGGCGATGACGACCCCGGCCCCGTCGGTGACCTCGGTGCGCCGGTCGCCGGTCACGACGACGTACCCGGTGACCGGCCGGCCGTTGCCGGCGGCAGGGCGCCAACTCACCCGGACGGCACCGCGTCGGTCGGCCACGGTCGCGGCGGCGACGTCGGCCGGCGGGTCGGGTGTCGTGTACGGGACGACGGAGTTGCTCAGCGGCGACGCCGTCGAGTTCGCACCCTGGTCGGTGACGGCGATGACGGTGAATGCGTACTGGGTGCCGTACTCCAGCGCGCCGGGGGCGATGACCAGCTCGGTGCCGTCGGCATTCCCGGCGGGCGCGGTGGCCTCGGCCGAGATCGCGGTCACGGTGTACGTGGCGACAGTGTTGCCCTGCCCGTTGGCCGCCGGCCAGCTGACCACGACCGCGCCGTCGGGGCGGGCCTGTGCGGTGACCTCGGTGGGGGCGTCCGGCACCGCGGCGGTCGGGGTGACCGGGTTGGACTCCCGGTCCGGACCGGCGCCTTCGGAGTTCACCGCGTGTACGGAGAACCGGTACGTCTCACCGTTGGTGAGCGCGGTGACCTCGAAGGAGCGCTGGTTGGCGCCCACCTCGACGGTGCGCCCGGCACCGGTGATCACGTACCGCAGGATGCCGGCGCCGTTGTCCGGTGCCGGGCGCCAACTCACCCGGGCCGTGCGGTCCCCGGCCGCCGCGGTGACGTTGCCGGGCGCCCCCGGCTTGCCGACAGCCGGCTCCACCGGCGGCGGTGGTGGCGGCGGAACCGGCGGCGGATCCCCGCCGAGGATGTCGTTGGCGTACTTGTCGACCACCCGAACCTCGTGGTGGTCGGTGACGACCCGGGCGGTGGACGCGTCCGGCGCGTTGATGAACAGGTGGTTCTCCCGGACTTCCAACTCCAGCGGGCCGCTCGCCTCCGCGATGGCGATCGCCGGCAGCGTCGTGCCGGTGGAGTCGAACGCGAAGATCTCCCGGGTGCGTTCGTCGGCGCAGTACACCCGACCTGCCCAGACGACTGCGGGCCGCAGCGCCGACCCGCTGCCGGGCACAGTGAACTGCCGGACCCCGTCGTCGTCGACCAGGATCACCCGACGCTGCTCCGGCACCGTGACAGCGACCTGCTCACCGGTGGTACGCGGCGGCAGCATCCCGGGCGCTGCCAGTTCGAGCGGCAGCTCGCGGCTGTCGTCGCCGCGCAGCAGGGTCAAGGTGCTCGCCGTCCGGTTGAGCACCGCGACCCCGTCGTCGAGCGCGGAGATGGTGAGCTCGTGGCTGGGTGGGGCGACGGCGACGGTGCGGACCTGCGTCGGCCCGGGCAGTCCGGTCGTGTCGTCAGGATTCGCTGCGGCCGGGCCGGGCAGTGACGAGTCGAACACGGCTGCCGGGCCGCCCTGTGCGGGGGCCTCCGGCAACGGCGCGGCGGTGATCGCCGAGACGGTCCCTTCGCTCGGGACGCCGACCCAGAGCCGGCCGGCCCCGTCGAAGTAGCCACCGGTGATGCCGGGCGGGTACCGCACGGCCTCGCCGAGCGGCTGCAGCGAGCGGGGGTCGATCTGCCGGACGACACCCTGGACGGCGTCGACGACGAAGGCCGCCTCGTCGTGCAGGGCGACACTGACACCGAGCCCGTTGGTGCTCGTCGTGGTGGCACTGATCCGCAGGGTGGCCAGGTTGAGCGAGCTGATCTGCCCGGTCGACAGGTCCCGCAGGATCAGGAACTGGTCGGTCTGCACGATCTGCGTCTGATGGGCGCGTGAGTCGGCGACCTCGACCCGGGTGTCGACCCGACCGGTCAGCCCGTTGACTCGGGCGAGCTCACCCCGTGCGGAGCTCCACAGCCAGGAACTCGCGTCGTAGCCGGCGATGGCGTGATCCGCGGCGCCGAGACCCAGCACGGTCAGCCCCATTCCGGCGACGACCGCTGCCACCGTACCGATGGTGACCAGCGTGCCCCGGCCGCGCAGCGGCCGTCGCCCGGGGCTCGTCGGCTCCGGGGCGGTGTCGATGCCCGGTGGGACCACAGTCGATCGCCCTTCCACGCGGGCCATCCTATGGGGCCGTTCGGGAGATGGGGGAACCCGCACGGGATCACCTGTGGATATCCGAGTGTCGGACGACGACGACTCAGCGTCCGTTCGGTTCGTGCCGGCCGACAAGGTCCCTGGGCTAGTTCGAGTCGGATTCCCGACGCTGCGTGCAGACCTGATCGGACGGCGCGTACTCGTCGGCCGAGTACACCGCCAGCACTGCGAAACAGTAGTCGAGTTCAGGGTTGAGGCCATTGACGGTGAAAACCGTGCGGCCCGGATTCACCGTCGCCAGCGCGGCGAGTTGTTGACCTTCGCGGCCGCTGGCCACCATGAACGGGACCGTTCCGGCGGTGGGGTCGGCCCAGGACAGCGTCACGGCGGTGCCGTCGTCGGTCAGCCGGAGCCCGCCGGGTGGATCGCCGCCCGGGCGGGCGCCTTGCGTCGGTCCGGTGGCCGGTACGGTCGCTGACGGACCCGGCCGGTCGAGCAGGACCGTCGCGCCGACGATGACGACGACGACAGCGGCGATGACCGCCGCGACGGCGGCGCCGATCGCTACCAGTACCGGGACCGCTGGCCCGCCGCCCGCTGGCTGACTCCCGACTGCGCGGCGCCCGACCCCGACGAGGGAATGTCCAGCGTCGATCAACGGCGGGCTACCCTCGACGGCGGTGGGTCGCGGCTTGGCCCGAAACTCGGCAGGTCGGGACCGGTCGTGGCGCGCTACCGGTACGTCCAAGCCGGCTGGTAGCGGATGGACCGGTTGATATCGGTGTTCGCCGGGGCGCTCCGGTTCGGAGTGCTCGGCGGGAGTCGGCTCGCCGACCGACCACTGTCGTAGGTGGCGCCGGGCCTCGGTGACCTGCCAGTGGTCGTCGCCGAGTACGGCCGGGCCGGCGTCGGCGACTCGGGTCAGGTTGCGGCGAGCCTCGTGGCGGTTGCCGAGTTCGTTGGCGACGACGCCGAGTTCGAAGGCGATGGCGAGCATGATCGGATGGGTGTCGCCGAGCCGGAACTCACCTGCGGCCAGTGCTTCCTCGAGTATTCGGCGGGCACTCGACGGATCGCCACAGTAGCGGTGCATCGCGGCGAGCAGGTGGCCGGTCAGCAGGACCTCGGGGTCGTCGTCGCCGAAGCTGGCCCGTCCGGTGTCCAGTGCCCGGTGCAGGTATCCGATGGCGCGTTGCGGGTCGCCGGCGTCGCGGATGGCGTTGGCTCGGTCGCGGACCTCAGCGAGCAGAGAAGGTTGTGCCACGGCGCCATGCTGCCGGTTCGACGGTTCACCGCGCCACTGGCGGGCGGCCACCACGACCATCGGCGAAGCCAGTTCGACCGCACGCCGCGTGGCCGTGGCGGCTGCCGGCCCCTGCCGGCAGCGGTGCGGTCGATCGGTCCGGAATCAGTCAGGTGCCCAGAAGTTGACCGTGCCAAGTCCAGTTTGTTGGTGAGAGAAGTTCACACCGTCGTAACTGATCGAGGCTAAGTTTCTTCGAGGAGTGACATCCAGGAATGGAAAATTTTCGCTCGGAGCTGCCAAGACGGTGGATCCTCCGGCGGTCAGCATCGAATCCGACACCACTGCTCACGAAGCGGGAGTCTGATGAGTACTGCACTCGACATGCGTGACCTGGTGATCGCCTACAACCCATGCGGCGAGATCGAGCCGAGTCCACGCGTTGCCAGCGCCGTCCGACGTGGCGGCGGCATCGGCGTCCTCGACCTGGCCACTGGGGACGCCCGGACACTGCGCGCGATGGAACAGCTGATCGGCTGGTCAGCTGAACCGATCGCGGTTCGGGTGCCGGCGAACTGCCAGGCCACCATCGACGACGTCGAGCGAATCGCAGCAGGACACATCGAGCTCGTGGTGGTCGCCGGTGAACTTCCCTGGGACCTGCGCGAGCTGGTGACCCGGTACCGCGTACTCGCCGAGGTCACCAGCCTCGCCGCGGCCCGCGCCGCCGCGACGGCCGGGGTGCACGGCCTGATCGCTCGCGGCATGGAGTCCGGCGGCGAGGTCGGCGAGCTCAGCACCTTCGTTCTCGTGCAGCAACTTGCCGGCGCTGACCTGGGCCTACCGGTCTGGGCGCTGGGCGGTGTCGGCCCGCACACCGCAGCGGCCTGCGTCACCGGTGGTGCCGCCGGCGTCGTGCTGGACAGCCAACTGGCCCTGATGCCGGAGTCGGAGCTGCCGGCCGACATCCTGGCCACCATCCGCCGGATGGACGGCTCGGAGAGCGTGCTCGTCGAGGGCTTCCGGGGAACTCCCCGCACGATGCGCCCGCCGGGCGAGACCAGTGCGCCGACCCGCGCCGAACTGCTCCCAGTCGGTCAGGACGGCTGGCTTGCCGCCGAGTTCACCAGCCGCTGGGCCGACACCGCCGCTGCGGTACGCGGCATCCGTACCGCGATCGTCGACGCGGCGACCGACACCGCTGCCGCTGCCGCACTGCAGCCCGCCGCGCCGCTGGCCAGGGAGTTGGGGCTGCGGGTGCCGGTCGCCCAGGGGCCGATGACCCGGGTCAGCGACGAGGCCGGCTTCGCCGCCGCGGTCGCCGCCGACGGCGCCCTGCCGTTCATCGCCCTGGCACTGGCCACCGCCGAACGCACCGAGGAGATGCTCACCGACACCGCCGTCCGCCTCGGCGACCGGCCGTGGGGTGTCGGCGTCCTGGGCTTCGCGCCCGAGGAGATCCGGCTCGCCCAGCTGGAGGTCATCCGACGGATCAAGCCAGCGGTCGCGATCATCGCCGGCGGCCGTCCATCGCAAGCAAAGGAGCTCGAACGGGACGGGATTCGCACCTTCCTGCATGTGCCCTCACCCGGGCTGCTGAGGCAGTTCCTGCGCTCCGGTGCGCGTCGGTTCATCTTCGAAGGCGCCGAGTGTGGGGGCCACATCGGCCCCCGGGCCAGCTTCCCGCTGTGGGAGGCGCAGCTGACGATCCTCGCCGAACACCTCGACAGTGTCCCGCCGGATCAGGCCGCCGAGGTGCAGATCTTCTTCGCCGGCGGCGTTCATGACGAACGGTCCGCCGCCATGATCGCCACCTTGGCCGCACCGATGACCCGCCGCGGCGTACGGGTGGGCCTGCTGATGGGCACCGCCTACCTGTTCACCGGGGAGGCCGTCGCCCACCGGGCAATCCAACCGGCATTCGCCCGGATGGCCCGGGAATCGACCCGGACTGCCCTGCTGGAGACCGCGCCGGGACACGTCACCCGATGCCTGCAGAGCAACTTCGTGGACGACTTCCACGCGCTGCGCGCCGAACTGGAAGTCGCCGGGCTCGAGAACCGGCAGGTGTGGGAGCACCTGGAACTACTCAACGTCGGCCGGCTGCGGATCGCCAGCAAGGGTCGCCGGCGCGACGGTGACGCCCTCGTCGACGTGGATGAGTCGACCCAGCTCAGTGAGGGCCTGTTCATGGCCGGCCAGGTCGCGGTGCTGCGCGACACCGAGACCACCATCGCGGCGTTGCACCGTTCGGTCACCGAGGAAGCGGTCACCTTCCACACCGAACGGTCTGGGACGCTGCGTGCCGCCTGGACCCCACCCGAACCGCAGGAACAGGCTGCCCCACTGGACATCGCCATTGTCGGGATGGCCTGCATCCTGCCCAACTCGCCCGACCTGGCGGCGTTCTGGCGGACCGTTCTGGACAGTGCCGACGCGGTCACCGAGGTGCCGTCGCACCGGTGGGACCCGGACATCTACTACGCCCCGGAGGTGGGGCCCGGACAGGCCGGCCGGATCAGCGTCTCGAAATGGGGTGGGTTCCTCGCCCAGGTGCCGTTCGACGCCATCGGGTACGGAATTCCGCCGTCCGCGTTGGCCAGCATCGACCCGACCCAGCTGTTGGCCCTCGAAGTCTCCCAGCGGGCCCTACGCGACGCCGGCTACGCCCCGGGACGCGACGGCGCCGATCACGCCCGCACCGGCGTGATCTTCGGCGCCGAGGCCGGCAGCGACATGGGCCATGCCCAGACCCTGCGGACCATGCTGCCCGCATACCTCGCGGAGGTGCCGGGGGAGTTGACCGACCTGTTGCCGACCGTGACCGAGGACTCGTTCCCCGGGATCCTCGCCAACGTCATCGCCGGGCGGGTCGCCAACCGGCTCGACCTCGGTGGACCCAACTACACGGTCGACGCGGCCTGCGCGTCGTCGCTGGCGGCGATGGACGCGGCCTGCAAGGAGCTCGTCTCCGGCGGCAGCGACCTGATGATCTGTGGTGGCGCCGACCTGCACAACGGCATCAACGACTTCCTGATGTTCACCTCGGCGCACGCGCTCTCGCCGACCGGCCGTTGCCGATCCTTCGACAGCACCGGTGACGGAATCGCGCTCGGGGAGGGTGTCGCCGCCGTAGTCCTGAAGCGGCTGTCCGACGCGGAGCGCGACGGCGACCGGATCTACGCGGTGGTCAAAGGACTCGGCGGATCCAGCGACGGGCGGGCCCTCGGTCTGACCGCGCCCCGCGCGGAGGGCCAGCGGCGGGCCCTGGACCGGGCGTACCGGCAGGCCGGCGTGTCCCCGGCACAGGTCGGTCTGGTCGAGGCGCACGGCACCGGCACCGTCGTCGGTGACCGGACCGAGCTGGAGACGCTGACCACGGTGTTCAGCGAGGCGGGGGCCGCGCTGGGCAGCTGCACCCTGGGCTCGGTCAAGTCGCAGATCGGCCACACCAAGTGCGTCGCCGGCCTGGCCGGACTGATCAAGACCGCGTTGTCGTTGTACACCGGGATCCGGCCACCCACCCTGCACCTGACCAGACCCAACCCGGCCTGGCATCCCGACCGCAGCCCGTTCGCCTTTTACACCCAGGCCCGTCCCTGGGCGGCGCCGGCCAGCGAGCGGATCGCCGGGGTGAGCGCATTCGGTTTCGGCGGTACCAACTTCCACGCGGTGCTCGGCGCGTACGCCAACGCACCCGAGCCCCGGCACGCCCGTGACGAGTGGCCGGCCGAGCTGTTCTGCTTCAAGGCAGGTGACCGGGCCGGAGCCCACCAGACGATCCGGTCGCTGCTGGCCACCATCGACACCCGCGACGGGCTCGGCCGGCGCTGGCGGCTGCGGGACCTCGCCGCCGGGCAGTCCGGGCAGGCCGAGGCCCGGTCCGGTCCGGTGCAGGTCGCCGTCGTCGCCGGTGACCTCGACGAACTCGCCGGCCTGCTGAGGCGCGCTCTCGCCGGCGAACACGACCCGGCGACTGGGCTGTACCAACCCGCTGCCGCCGCCGAGGCCGGCGGCAAGGTCGCCTTCCTCTTCCCCGGCCAGGGAAGCCAACGGCCGGGTGCTCTCGCCGAGCTGTTCGTCAGCTTCCCCGAGCTTCGCCGGTTCCTCGACGTCGGCCGCGACTTCGTCGATCCGCTGTTCCCGCCGGCGGCGTTCGACCCCGACCACGACCGCGGCCAGCAGGAGCGGGTCCGCGACACCCGGATCGCCCAACCCGTGCTGGGCATCGGTGGACTGGCCATGCACCATCTGCTCGGCCGGCTCAACGTACGGCCGGAGCTGGCTGGCGGGCACAGCTACGGCGAGCTGGTGGCGCTCAGCGTCGCCGGTGCCTTCGACGAGCGAACCCTGCTCGCGTTGAGCCGTGCGCGGGCGGAGGCGATCCTCGCCGCCGCCGGTGCCGATCCCGGGACGATGGCGGCGGTCGCCGGCACCGCGCAACAGATCAGCGGTGTGCTCTCCGATGCCGGGCTGTCCGACGAGGTGGTACTGGCCAACCACAACGGTCCCCAGCAGGTGGTGATCTCCGGGCCGACCGTCGCGGTACGCCGGGCGGTCACCGTGCTCAAGGAGAACGGGCTGTCCGCCCGTTCGATTCCGGTGGCCTGTGCGTTCCACAGTCCGGTGGTGGCTGGTGGCGTGGCGACCTTCCGGGAGATCCTGGCCGGTCACCCGGTCGCGCCACCCGCCGTGCCGGTCTGGTCCAACCGGACCGCGCAGCCCTACCCGACCAGGTCGGACGAGGTACGCGACGAACTCGCCGGTCAGATCGGCGCCCCGGTCAAGTTCGTGGACCAGATCGAGGCGATGTACGCCGCCGGCGCCCGGATCTTCGTCGAGGCCGGCCCAGGACAGGTGCTGACCCGGTTGGTCGAGACGGTACTGGCAGACCGACCTCACCTGGCGGTCGCTGTCGAGGGCCGGCGCTCAGGTGGTCTGCGGGGGTTCCTGTCCGCCATCGCCGAGTTGGCCTGTGCCGGGGTACCGGTGCAGACCAGTTGGCTCTTTCACGGCCGGCAGACCACCGAGGTCGTCCCGGCGGCGCCATCGTCGCGGCCGATCTGGACGGTTGACGGCCAGCTGGTACGCGACCAGCATGGCCGGCCGCTGCCCGGCGGCATGACGCCTCCCCGACAAATCAAGGAGTTGTCGATGACTGCATCCACCGAGACCGGCAACGGCCACGCCGCCAGCCTCGCCCACGGCAACGGCAACGGAGTCGCCCACGGCAACGGCAACGGAGTCGCCCACGGCAACGGCAACGGAGTCGCCCACGGCAACGGCAACGGCAACAGCGCCGGCCTCGCCCACGGCGTCGGTGCCGGCCGGGACAGCCGAGACGATCTGATCAGCGAGTTCCTCCGGACCAGCCGAGATATGATCGCCTCCCAACGCGACGTCATGTTGGCCTATCTCGGTGAGCGGCCGGTTGCTGGCAACGGGTGGACCACGTCCGACCCGTATCCGTCGGTCGTGGCGCAGCCCGCGATAGCCGCACAGCGGGCATACGTCGGGGAGATCGTCCCGGCGGTGCCAGATTCGCCGGCGACGGGTGACGTGCCGCCGGCGGCCGAGCCGGCTGCTCCTTCCAACTTCACGCAGGTAGACCACCCCGCCTCTGCCGTGGCTCCGGCTCCGGTGGCTCCGGCTCCGGTGGCTCCGGCTCCGGTGGCTCCGGCTCCGGCCGCAGCGACGGTGACGACCACCCTCGCGGTGCACCCAGCGGCGTCGGTGGGGTTGGCGCAGTTCCAGGATGCGATCTTGACGGTGTTGAGTGAGCGGACCGGGTATCCGGTGGATTTGATTGAGCTTGATCTGGATCTTGAAGCGGATCTGAGTATCGATTCGATCAAGCGGGCTGAGGTCGCTGGTGAGGTGGCGACGCGGCTGCGGTTGTCGGTGGATGGTGACGAGTCGGAGTTGGAGGATCTGGTTCGGGCTCGGACGGTGCGGACGATGGTGGCGTGGTTGGTCGAGAGGATGGCGGCGGATCAGTCGGTGAGTGCGGCGCCGGCCGCTGTGGCGACGGTGACCGCGCCGGTTCCAGCTCAGACTTCCGCGCCGGTTCCGGCTCCGACTCCCGCGCCGGCCGCGACGGCAACAGCACCCGGGCCGGCCACGCCCGCTGGGCCGAGCGGCGGGGTCGCTCCGCGCCGACTCGTTGCACACCAGGTGCCGGCCGCCGGCGCGGTCGTCGCGCCCGAAGTACTCTCCGGCACCCGATTTCTGATTACCGGCGGCTCACCAGTCCTGGCGCAGCTCGCCGAACGCCTCGCCCAGCACGGTGCGGCCGGCACCACCGGCTCGATCGACGGTGGCGGGTCGGACCAATTGGCCGGCTACGACGGTGTCATCATCCTGGACGGGCTGAGCGACAGCGGCGGGCAGCTTCTACCCGACATCTTCCCGTTCATCCAGCGGGCGCTCGCTGCCGGCGTCCGGTGGCTGGTCGCCGCCGGCACCAGCGGGCCGCGGACCGACGGGTTCGCCGGCCTGTTCCGTACCATCAGCCGCGAATACCCGCAGGTTTCGGTGAGCTATGTGGAGGTACCCCAGGCCGACGACCGTAGCCAGCTCGCCACCGCCCTCGTCACCGAACTGCTCAGCGGCGGGCAGACGCCGATCGCCACCTGGTCGGCATCCGGCCGGCACACCGTCGATCTGACCCCGGTCGCTCTCGGCGCGCTGGCCGCCGGCGGTGCCGGGCCGGCCGGTGACGGCGTCGCCGAGGTCCAGGCGATCGGGCTGGACCAGGACTCGGTGATCGTCCTCGTCGGTGGTGCCCGAGGCATCACGCCGTGGTTCGCCCGTACCCTGGCCGCGGCGAGTCGGTGCCGGATCGAACTGGTCGGGCGTACCCCGCTACCTGACCAACCGGAGTCTGCGGCGTTGGCCGCCGCGAGCGACAAACCGGCACTGCGAGCAGCCCTGGTGGCGCAGGGGTTGCGCGCACCCGCCGAGATCGACCGGATGGCCAACGCGATCCTGGCGGCGCGGGAGGTCCGCGCCACCCTGGCTGAACTTCGAGAGTTCGGCAGCCAGGTGCGCTACCACAGCGTCGACGTCAGCGACGCCGAGGCGACCCGGCAACTACTCAAGAGCATCCACGGCGAGTACGGACGCATCGACGGTCTGGTCTACGCGGCCGGGCGGATCGAGGACAAGCTGATCGCCGAGAAGGACCCGGAGTCGTTCACCCGGGTGTTCCAGACCAAGGTGCAGGGGGCGGCGACGGTGCTCGACGCCCTGCCGGACGGAGCGAAACCGCGCTTCGTGGTCCTCTTCGGCAGCATCGCGGCCGCGTACGGCAACAGAGGGCAGAGCGACTACGCCGCCGCCAACGATGCGCTCGACCGGCTCGGCGGCCGGTGGGCGGCTGGTTCCGGAGTCCGCTGCCTGACGGTGCACTGGGGGCCATGGGCACCGGGATCGGTGCACGGCGGCATGGTCAGCGCCGAACTCAGCCGGGAGTATGCGCGCCGCGGCATCGAGTTGATCGACCCCGAGGAAGGGGCACTGAGTCTGCTGCGTGAGCTGGCCTGGGGTGACCCTGCGGTCGCCTCCGTGGTCTACACCGCCTCCGGCTGGTGATCCAGATGCCCCAATCGCTCGACGCACAGCAGACGATCGCCATCGTGGGGATGGCAGCCCTGATGCCTGGTGCGCCCGACATCGACGTCTACTGGCGCAACCTGGTCGACGGCGTGGACGCGATCACCGACGTACCCGCGCACCGTTGGGACGAAGAGTTCTACGACCCGGAGCATGCCGACCGCCCGGACCGGATGTACTGCCGCCGCGGCGGGTTCGTCGACGATTTCGCCACCTTCGAGCCGCTGCGGTTCGGCATCATGCCGATGTCGATCGGAGACATCGAACCCGACCAGCTGATCACCTTGCAGGTCGCCGCCGCGGCCATCGACGACGCGGGTGGTCAGGACCGGTTGCCGGACCGGGACCGGATCGGGGTGCTGCTCGGCCGCGGCGGCATCCTGAGTCCGGCCCAGGCCCGCTACGCCCAGCGGGTCCGGATGTCCAGCCAGGTGATCAGTATCCTCAAGGAACTGATGCCGGACCTGCAGCCGGAGAGCCTCGATCGGGTCCGGCGCAAGTTCGACGAGCGGCTCGGCCCGCAGCAGCCCGAGGGCACCATCGGGCTGGTGCCCAACCTGGCCGCGTCGCGGGTGGCGAACCGGCTGAACCTGCGCGGCCCGTCCTACACCATCGACGCCGCTTGCGCCTCGTCGTTGATCGCCGTCGACCAGGGGATGACCGAACTGCGCGCCGGCCGGCTGGACATGGTGCTCGCCGGCGGCGTGCACCATGTGCATGACATCAGCTTCTGGTCGGTCTTCAGTCAGCTTCGCGCGCTGTCGCGGCAGGGGGAGATCCGGCCGTTCGACAGCTCGGCGGACGGCCTGCTGATCGGTGAAGGCACCGGTGTCGTGGTATTGAAGCGACTGGCTGACGCGCTCGACGCCGGCGACCGGGTGTACGCGGTGATCCGCGGTAGCGGGGTCTCCAGCGACGGCCGGTCGGCCAGCATGTTCAACCCGGCGAGCAGCGGCCAGTCGTTGGCCATCCGGCGGGCCTGGGAGGCGGCGGGGCTCGATCCGACGGACCCGGACGCGCTCGGTCTGCTGGAGGCGCACGGCACCGGAACCCCGACCGGGGATGCCGCCGAACTCGTCACGGTCGCCGAGGTGTTCGGCTCGTACCTAGGTGGACCTCGGCCGGTCATCGGCTCGGTGAAGTCGATGATCGGACACACCATGCCGGCGGCCGGGATCGCCGGTCTGATCAAGGCGACGCTTGCCATCCACCGTGGAGTGCTGCCTCCCACACTGCACTGCGCCCAGCCGCGGGGGGAGATGGCGGCGACCCGCTTCGCGCCGATCGCCGCCGCGCAGCCCTGGGAAGGTGAGGGGCCGCGCCGGGCCGGCGTCAACGCGTTCGGCTTCGGCGGGATCAACGCCCATCTGATCATCGAGCAGCCGCCGATGAACTCGGCCGCGTCGACCGCCTGGGCGGCCGCGTCGAACCCGACAGCCGCGCCGGCGGCCCGGTCGGCCGGCGCGACCGTCGCCGAACCGGATCAGGTGCTGTGGTTCGCCGCCGCCGATGCGGCTGGGATCGCCGCCCTGCTCGACCGAGACGACGTGACCGTACGCCAGGAAGGTGCTGCCTTCGCCGACGACCCGCGGGCGTTGCACGCCCCCCAATGCCGGCTCGGTGTGGTGGACCCCACCGACAAGCGGCTGGCCACGGCCCGTCGAGCGGTGAGCCGAGGCGAGTCGTGGCGGGGAGCCCGGGACATCTGGTTCACCCCGGCTCCGCTGCTCACCGCCGGAGGCAAACTGGCGTTCGTGTTCCCCGGCCTGGAAGCCGAGTTCACCCCGCGTACCACGGATCTGGCCGCCCACTTCGGGCTGCCCGACCGCGACTGGTCCGCCGCCGACCTGGGCCGGCACGGCGCCGGGTTGATCGAGGTCGGGAAGCTGCTCAACGAGGTGCTGGGCCGGATCGGTATCCGGCCGGACGCGGTCGCCGGGCACAGCATCGGCGAGTGGGCCGCCGCAGCCGCCGCCGGCCAGGTCAGCACCACCGACATGGACGGGTTCTTGAAGATCTTCGACGCGGACTCGGTCGCCGTCTCCGGCTACGTGTTCGCCGCCGTCGGTGCCGGTGCCGACCAGGTGACGCCGGTGCTCGGCGACTTCCCCGGAGTCGTGCTGTCGCATGACAACGCACCGGCGCAGTCGGTGGTCAACGGGCCCGAGGTGCAGGTGGACCGGTTGATCGAGGAGTTGCGTCGCCGCAACGTACTGTGCCAGAAGCTGCCGTTCCGCTCGGCGTTCCATACCCCGGTCTTCGCCGAAGGGCTGCGTTCCATCGGCGTGGCGTTGCAGTCCTGGCAGGTGCATCCCACGTCGGTCCCGGTCTGGTCGGCGACGTTGGCCGCACCGTTTCCCACCGACGAGCAGCAGGTCAACCAGATCTTCGTCCGGCACATGATGGAGCCGGTCTGGTTCCGTCAGACGGTGGCCGCCATGTACGACGCGGGAATCCGGGTCTTTCTCCAGGTCGGCGCGGGACAGCTCGCATCGCTGGTAGGCGACAACCTGCGCGGACGGGACCACCTCGCGATGCCGGTCAACGTCGGGCACCGTAGTGGTCTCGACCAGCTGCGCCGGGTCGCCACCGCGCTCTGGGTGGAGGGTGCGGAGCCGGAGCTGCGGGCACTACGGCCGCCGGTGCCGGTCGCCGCTGCGCCCCCGGCTTCGGCGGTTTCCCCGGCCCGTCGCGGTCCGAAGATCCGGCTGGACCTCGGCGGTCCGCTGGTGCGTCTCGGCCCCGGCGCGCAGGACCTGCTCGGTCTGCCGCAGCGGTCGGCCTCGAACGGTCAGGCCCAGGCGGTTTCCCCGGTTCCGGCTCCGGCCGCAGCGGCAGTGGCCGCGCAAGCGGCGCCGCCGGCCCCGGCCACGACGGTGGGGGCGCCGAAGCCCTCGGCAACAGTCGGTGGTCCGCCGCCGGCAACGGGCAAGGGCGCTGGGCCGGAAACGGCAGATGGCGCCGGTCCGCTCTCCGCGTTGCACCAGCTCGCCGGTCGGTCGAAGGCCGCTGCTGAACTGGCCGCACTGCTGCGGGACACCGCCGACGGCGTGGTGAGCGTGCTGGACGCCGCCACCCGGCCGGCCCCGGCTCCGGGACCGGGACCGGCGCCAACGGTCGCCGCCCGTACGCCGGCAGCCCCTGCCGTGTCGGCGCCGCCCACCGTGGCGCAGACCTTGCCGGCCCGCACCGAGATCGCCCGGTCCACCCTGCGGGTCTCGGTCGACACCATGCCCTATCTGCTCGACCATTGCTTCTTCGTGCAGCCGGACGACTGGCCCAATGCCGAGGACCGGTGGCCGGTGGTGCCGGCGACGACCGTCGTGCAGCACATGATGGACGCGGTCGTGCAGGCGGTCCCCGGCGCACATGTGGTAGGGGTGCGCGACGCCCGGTTCAACCGCTGGACCATCGCCGACCCCGCCCAGGACGTCGAGATCGTCGTCAAGACAGCCGGACCGCACTCGTACGCAGTCACTTTCGGCAGCTACGCCCGGGCCACCGTCGAAGTGGCCGGCGACTACCCGGCCCCGGTGAGCGCCCCGTGGACCCACGATCCCGCTACCGAGATGCCGCCGAGGATCAGTGCCGAGGAGATGTACGCCGAACGGCTGATGTTCCACGGCCCGCAGTTCCAGGGTGTATCCACCGTGCATGCGCTCGGCGAGATGCACGTACGTGGTGTCGTCACAGCGCCCGTGCCGCCGGGTGCGGTGCTGGACAATGCTCTGCAGCTGATCGGCAACTGGCTGATCACCACCCAGCCGATCCGTACCGTCGCACTACCTGTCGGTCTCGGCCATGTCCGGTTCTTCGGGCCGCCGCCGGTTCCGGGCACCGCGTTGGAGTGTGTGGCTCGGGTCCGTTCCATCGACGATTCCCAGCTGGTCGCCGACACCCAGTTGTCGATCGGCGGCCGGGTGTGGGCCCAGATCGACGGAGCGGTCGATCGTCGCTTCGACAGCCATCCGCAGGCCCGGCCGGCCGAGCGCTTTCCGGAACGCCACCCGATGTCGCTACGGCAACCTGACGGCTGGACGGCGGTGTTCGACTGCTGGACCGACCTGGTCACCCAGTCGATGGCCGCGCGCGGAATCCTCGGCACGGCCGCCTGCGTCGAGTACGACCGGCAGCCGGGGAAGAACCGCAAGCAGTGGCTGCTCGGGCGGATCGCGGCCAAGGACGCG
The DNA here is from genome assembly GCF_048060115.1 of Micromonospora sp. LOL_023. Lineage (NCBI taxonomy): Bacteria > Bacillati > Actinomycetota > Actinomycetes > Micromonosporales > Micromonosporaceae > Micromonospora > Micromonospora sp. LOL_023. The sequence continues at coordinate 33,543 of NZ_JBHMIM010000029.1, read as the reverse complement.
GTGCGCTTCCGCCAGTGGGACGCGGGGCACACCGACGTCTACCCGATCGAGTTGACCATCGGCAACGACTCCAACGGGCGGCCCCGGGTGGACCTGCGCCCCGGCCGGGGACTGCTGGACTGTGACCTTTCCCTGGCGCACTGCGCCGACGTGGCGGTGGCCATCGCGGGCCCGGCGCGGCCGAGTCCGGACGCGCCCGGCGTGGGCATCGACGTCGTCGAGGTGACCGACCGGCCGGACAGCACGGTGAGCTACGCCCTGACCGGTCCGGAGATGGCGCTGCTGCACCAGGTGAGCGCCGGCGGTGACCGGCAGCACTGGTTCGCCTGCTTCTGGGCGGCGAAGGAAGCCGCCGGCAAGGCGGAGGGAACCGGGCTCGACGGGGCACCCCGTCGGCTGCGGGTGGTCGCCGTGGACGCCAACGTCCTCGTCGTCGAGGTCCCCTCTGGGAGGTCCTACCGGGTCGCCTGCCAGAGCCTGGAGAATCCCGCCGACCTGCCGCCGCGACGCTATGTCGTCGGCTGGACCTCGGGTCCCGAACCCACCCAGCATGCCTGAACTGCCGCAACCTGTCCCGACAAGGAGACCCGCATGCCTGCCGACCACGACATCATCCTGGCGGAGATTTCGCAGATGCTCCGCGCGGTGCTTCCCGGCATCGATCCGGACGAGGAGATCACCGTGGACACCAGCTTCCGTGACGACCTCGAGATGGAGAGCATCGACGTGATCTCGCTCGCCGGGCGGCTACAGGCCCGATACGGCGAATCGGTCAACTTCGCCCAGTACGTCGCCGCACTCGACGTGGAGTCGTTGCGCGGATTGCGGGTGGGCGAGCTGACCGAGCACATCGCGGCGTCGCTGGACCGGGCGCCGGTGTCGGGCTCGGCGGCACCGGTGCCGGTGGCCGGCCAGTGACCATGGTCCGGGCGAACGGCGTGGCGATGCACGTCCAGCAGTTGGCGCCGGACGATCCGCCGGCCGACGCCGCATCCCGCACGGGGCCGCCGACCGCGGTCCTGGTTCACGGCATCGCGACCGACAATCTGGCGAGCTGGTATCTCAGCCTGGCGTACCCGCTGGCCGCCGCCGGGTTCCGGGTCGTCATGTACGACCTGCGCGGCCACGGCCGCAGTGAGCGCCCACCGAACGGCTACCGGGTGGACGACCTGGTCGACGATCTTGCCGCGCTCCTCGACGAGCTGGGGATCGCCGGCCCGGTGCATCTGTTGGGCAACTCGCTCGGCGGCACCATCGCCTTCGGCTACGCGGTCCGTCATCCGGGCCGGGTCGCGTCGATCGTGGCGGTGGAGGCGGCACCGGCGACGACGCGCTGGCTCACCCGGATCCGTCGCCAACTGGCCGCCGCGCTCGGTCCGGCCCGTCCGGCGGCCGCGCCCGGCGCCCGATACCTGACGGCGCTACGCAACCTCGTCGCCACCACGAGCGCCGGCCAGGATCTGCCGGCCAGCACGCCGCTGGCCGCAGCGGATCTGCACGCGATCGACTGCCCGGTGCTCGGCGTGTTCGGCAGCGAGTCCGCCGCCGCCGACCTCGCGCCGTCTCTGGTGCACCTGCTGCCCCAGGCCCGGGTGGTGGTGATCCAGGGACACCGGCACGCGGTGCTGGTCACCGCGCGTGATCAGGTGCGAGATCAGGTCCTGCCCTGGCTGCTCGACCAGCTCGGCCCGGGCTCCGACTCGACCCCGGGCGGTAGCTCTTCCGGTGCCAGCGCCGATCCAGCCGGCCTGACCGCGCCGCGACGTTGACGCAGTCGTCTCTCCTCAGGAGGTTCAGATGCACACTGAAGATCCCGGCCGGGCGATCATCATCAGCAGTGGCCGCTGCGGTTCGACGCTGCTGTCCGATCTGATCGTCGAGGAGCCGGAGACCCTGTCCGTGCAGGAGTTCATCATGGCCACCCCGTCGTGGGCGAAGGCCGGTGGGGCGATCACCGGGGCGGCGTACTGGCAGGTGCTGAGCAGCCCGAAGCCGGAGCTGGCCACCCTGTTCGCCATTGGGCTGCCGCCCAAGGAGGTCCGCTACCCGACGAACGGCCGCTGGTCCGACCGGCTGGAGCAGCTCCCGCAGTTGCTGGCGATCACCTTGCCGAAGCTCACCGAGGATCCCGACGCGCTCTTCGACGAACTCGCAACCCAGGTGCTGGACTTTCCGGAGCAATCGTTCGCCGCACACCACCGGATGCTGCTCGACCTGATCACCCGGTTGACCGGCAAGCGGCGCTGGGTCGAGCGCTCCGGCGGGTCCAGCCAGGTCGCCCCGTACCTGTTGCGGTCCTTCACCGACGCGCGGATCGTCTACCTGACCCGGAACTGGCCCGATACGGCCCGGTCGATGAGCCGCCATCCGTCGTTCCAGCTCATCCAGCTCCGCCTGGAGTTCGTGTCCCGGTGTGGGGTCGACCCGTTTCAGATGACTTCTGACCAGCAGGTGCCGGCCGAACTTGAGCATCTGCTGCCGGGTCGGATCACCGCCGACCTGTTGCGTGAGCGCGGCGCCGACAGCACCCGATACCTCGGGCTGTGCGCCTTCATGGCAGCCCAGGCCGAACAGGCACTCGCCGACAACCCGCCGACGCACCTGCTGACCATGACCTACGAGGACCTGGTCGCCGAACCAGTGCCGGAGCTGATCCGCCTCGGCGAGTTCCTGGAGTTCGCCGACCCGTCCGGCTGGGCGCAGCAGGTCGCCGGTCGAGTCAGCAAGGGCGGCGCGGTGCGGCAGACCGCCGCTGTCTGACTTGTTCGCAAGGTTCGTGAGCCATCACTGAAAAGGGAGTGCGATTCGATGCGTAGGTTGCGCCCATCGACAGGCCGGTCGGTTGTCGCCGCCCTGCTCGCCGTGCTGATCCTGGGGGCCGGCCCGGCGGCCGCGGCCCCGGTCGCCGGACCAGACGGCGCGGCCGGCGGCGCCGCCGGGCACCACGGCGGGCTTCGGCACGAGACGACCCTGCTGGCGAAGGCCCCGGTCGACGAGTGCTTCGTCGACATCGGCATCGACTATCCGGCCGGACCACCGTGCGAGGCCGGACAGGCGAAGGTCAACCAGTCGTACGTCTGGGGGCTCACCCGGCACAAGCACCGGCTGTGGTTCGGCACCGGGGCCAACATCAACTGCATGACCAGCGGCAACAATCTGCGCAACACGACCCCGACCCGCAACGCCGACTGGGTCTGCGAGTACGGCCAGAGCCAGATCGCCCGTCGCAACCCCCAACTGCCGGCGACCCTCGGTGACCACCGCACCCCACGGCTCTACACGTACGACACGAAGAGCCGGCAGATGATCGAACGCACCGACGTGGTCCGCGCCGCCTCACCGGACGACGCCAACCGGTTGAGCACCACCGCCGGTATCCGGGCGGCCGGCAACCACCGGGGCGTGGTGCTGTTCGGCGGTCCGGCACTCGGCGCCACGCTCAATCTGTTCGCGTTCGACGCCGACACCGGTGCATTCCTCGGCTCGCGCACCTACGCGGAGTACGGCAACATCCGGCACTTCCTCGTCGCGGACGGCGAACTGTACACCGGAGTCGGGGTGGGCCCCAACGGCGGCGAGCGTGGTCTCGTGCTGCGCTGGACGGGCAGCAAGTCCAACCCGTTCAGCTTCACCGAGGTGGCGAACCTACCGGCGCAGGCGGTGGACCTCGCCGCCCACCAGGGCCGGATCTACGTCACCACCTGGGTCGGCGCGGAGGCCGCGGTGGCGACGACGAGCGCCGGCCCGGTGTCACCCACCGCCGACATCGCCGACGCGCCTACCGCCGACGACCCGGTCCCGCCGAACGTCGCCGGGGTCTGGATGAGTCCGAAGCTGTCCGACAACGGGCCCGGGCTCGACAGCCGCGACGCGGACAGGTGGACCCGGGTGTGGAGCGTGCTGGACTACGAGCCGGACCCGATCGTGGCCCGGACGTACGGCCTGGGCGGCCTCGCCTCGTACAACGGCAAGCTCTACTGGGGCACCATGCACGTACCGCTCAAGTCGACCACCGTGCACCTGACGGTCTACCCACCCGTCGACGAGCAGGGGATCCGCGACTCGGTCCGCAACACCCAGCGGGCGATCGGCATCTTCCGGGGCAGCTTCCAGGGCCACCATCAGCAGGTCGACCTGCTCTACGGGGCGCCACAGTTGCCCGCGTACGACCCGGCGGCCAACGACGGCGCCGGGCAGTGGGTCACCACGCCGACCGGCTACACCCCGTTGTACGGGCCGTCCGGATTCGGCAACCCGTTCCTGAACTACACCTGGAAGATGGTGGTGGCCGGCGGTCGGCTCTACGTCGGCACCATGGACTGGTCGTACCTGGCCAAGGAACTGGTGCAGCCGGAGTCCGCGCCGGCGGCGGCCGACGAGGAGCCGGACTTCGGCGCCGATCTGTACGTCTTCGAGTCCACCAGCAAACCGGCGGCGGCCGTGGACACCACCGGTCTCGGAAACTACCTCAACTACGGGGTCCGCAGCATGGTGGTGGACGGCAGCACGGTATACATCGGAACAGCCAACCCGATGAATCTGCGGACGGATCTGACCGACGATGTCCCGGAAGGCGGTTGGGAGTTGCTCAAGTTGACCCCGAAGCACCATCACCATCACTAACAGAAGCAGGTGAGCGATGTCGCGGTATCGGCGCCGGTTGACGGTCCTGGTCACGGGGGGTGTCCTCGGGGCACTTGTCACGGGCTGCACATCGGCACCGGACCCGGCGCCGCGTACGTCGGCCGGGGATCCGCCGTCGGTCGACGGCGGATCCGTCGGTCCCGGACCGGCCACGCCGCCGGTGGGGTCGTCGGCGCAGGGCATCACCGTCGACGGCTACGACCGAACCTATCGGGTCTACCGACCGGCAGACCTGCCGTCGGACGGCCCGGTGCCGCTGGTGGTCATGCTGCACGGTCTGCTCGGCAGCGGTGAGCAGGCCGAGTCGTGGTACGGATGGAACGCCGCCGCCGACTCCGCCGGGTTCGTCGTCGCGTACCCGGACTCGCGGAACCGAGCCTGGGCGGTGTCGGAGGAATGCTGCGGTGTTTCGGCCCGCGACGGGATCGACGACACCGCGTTCGTGGCGGCGGTCGTCGAGTCGCTGAGCGGGCAACTGCCGGTGGATCCGCGCCGGACCTACGTGGCCGGCATCTCCAACGGTGGCATGCTCGCCTACCGGCTGGCCTGCGACACGTCGATCTTCGCCGCGGTCGTCGCCGTGTCGGCGACGATGCTCGGGGACTGCCCGGCACCCGAACCGATCTCGGTGCTGCACATCCACGGCACCGCCGACGAGACGATCCCGTACACCGGGGGACCGGGCCGGTGGGATGGTGCCGGCCGTGACGGGGTGCCCGGCACCGTCGACGGACCGCCCGTGCCGGACCTGGCACAGCGCTGGCGGCAGATCGACCAGTGCGCGGCTCCGCAGACCAGCACCGAGGCGACCGTCACCACGATGGCCGCCAGCTGCCCCGACGGCCGAGCAGTCACGTTGATCACCATCGACGGGGCGGGGCACCAGTGGCCCGGTTCCCGCCAGCGGGCCGCCGGCCGGCTGCTCGGGCTGGACCGACCCGCCACCGAGGTGGACGCCACCGCCACCGGCTGGCAGTTCTTCGCCTCCCATCCCAGACCCGCCTGATCAGGAGAGGCCAGATGTCGAGTACCGGCACCCAACCGATGATCGACGGCTCCGCGACCGCCACATCACCGCCGACCGAGCACCAGGCCGGCGTCGTGCCGGCGGTAGAGGTCGTCGACCTGGTGAAACGGTATCCAGGGCAGGAAGTGAACGCGATCGACGGACTCTCCTTCGCGGTGCGGCCCGGAGAGGTGCTCGGCCTGCTCGGGCCGAACGGTGCCGGCAAGTCCACCACGGTCGGCGTACTCACCACCACGATCCGGGCGACTTCGGGAACCGCGCGGGTGGACGGGGTGGACGTGTCCCGCCACCCGGTGGTGGCCCGGACCCGGTTCGCCGTCGTTCCCCAGTACAACAACCTGGACCGGTCGCTGACCCCGCGTCAGAATCTGCTCTATCACGCCGCCTACCACGGGGTACGGCGCGTCGAGCGGCAGGACCGGGCGCAGCGGCTGTTGACCGAGTTCGGTCTGGACCGGCAGGCCGACTCGCGGGTCGACTTCTTCTCCGGCGGGATGGCGCAGCGCCTGATGATCGCCCGCGCCTTGATGCACGACCCCCGGGTGCTCTTCCTCGACGAGCCGACCAACGGACTGGAGCCGCAGGCCCGACTGCTGATCCGGACCCGGATCCGGCAGTTGCGCGAGCGGGGCGTCACGGTGGTGCTGACCAGTCACGAGATGGGCGAGGTCGCCGAGCTGGCCGATCGGGTGGTGATCGTCGACCACGGCCGGCTGCTCGCGCTGGACACGCCGGCCAATCTGCTACGCGGTCTCACTGGGCGGGCGGTACTCGACCTGACCGTGCGACCCGGGCCGGGTGATGACGCGACCGGTCTGCTCGCCGCGCTCACCGCGCTCGACGGGGTGCGTACCGGGGAGGTCGGCACGGGCGGTGAGCCGGCCGCCGGTCCGCGTCCGGGCGGGGCGGCCGGCGCCGGCCGCCCCGGACTGGCGGCGCTCGCGGCGGATCCCGCCATCGCGGCGAAGATCGCCGCCGCCCGGTCCGATCCCCGGATCGCCGCGAAGATCGCCGCCGCCCGGTCCACCCCGCGCTTCGCCGAGCTGTTCGCCGCTGCCGCGCCAGCCGGTCCAGCGGCCGAGGTCCGGCTCCGGTTGCAACTGGACGCCGACCCAGCCGCGATTCTCGGGCCGGCGCTGACCGTGCTGGCCGGACGCTCTGGCCAGCTGACCGACGTGCACATCGGCAAGCCGGGTCTGGAAGACCTGTTCCTCACCCTGACCGGCAAGGAGATCCGTTGAGCACGATCGACACGGCGTCGACTCCGTCGGTTCCCACGGCCGCAGTGCCCGCCGTCGAGGCACGCCAGCGACCGCCGGTCGCACGGGCCTTCGGCGCCATTCTGCTGCGGGACCTGTTCGTCTCCGGCAAGGACATCTGGTTCGTCCTCGCCCAGGTCCTGATGACCCCGCTGTTCATGTTGTTCGTCTTCACCCGGGTGTTGACCATGCAGGGGATCGTGGGCGCCGGATTCGCGGACATACTACTGCCGGGTACGGTGGCGCTCGCCACCTTCACCACCTCCCTGCAGAGCGTGGCGGTGCCGTTGGTCAAGGAGTTCGGCTTCACCCGGGAGATCGAGGACCGGTTGCTGTCCCCGCTGCCGACCGCGCTGGTGGCGGTGGGCAAGCTGGTCGTCGCCACGCTACGTGGGTTGTTCGCGGCAGTGCTCGTCTATCCGCTGGGCGCCCTGGTGGTCGGCTCGGCCCCGGGTGACTGGTCGGTGCTGCCGTTGTCGTTGCTGGTGGTGCTGCTCACCGGGTGGGTGGGTGCGGCGTTGGGTATGACCCTGGCGACGGTGTTGCCGCTGCAACGCATCCAGGCCGCCTTCTCACTGGTCGTGACTCCGATCATCTGGACCGGCTGCGTGCACTACCCATGGCAACGGTTGGCGGAGATTCCATGGTTCCAGGTAGCCACGGCGGTCAACCCGATGACGTACGCGTCCGAGGCGTTGCGTGCGGCGATGGCACCGCACGTGACTCACCTGCCGATCGCCCTGTGCCTGCTGGTCCTGACCGCGGTGGCCGCCGCCGCCACCGTCGCCGCGCTGCGCGCCTTCACCCGTCGGGCGGTCCGGTGACCCGGTAGGTCCGCCGCCGTACCTGGCACAACTAATCCTGATTTACCGTCTCAACAGGCTGTTTAGCAGGTTACGGTCGATCCGGGTGGTGTCGGGAGAGGCGGCCATGGCGGAGCAGACCGGTACGGAACTGTTGGTACCCGTGCGTCCGCTCGCGATCGGAGCCACCGGCGGGTTCCCCGGGCCGGTGCGTCCGGCGGTCCCGGGCAACTCGCTGACCCGGCTGTTGCGGACCACCGACGCCAAACAGATCGGTCTGCTCTATCTGAGCACCTCGTTTGGCTTCTTCGTCGCCGGCGGCGTGATGGCCCTGCTGATGCGGGCCGAACTCGCCCGCCCGGGGACGCAGTTGCTCTCTCCGGAGCAGTACAACCAACTGTTCACCATGCACGGCACGATCATGATGCTGTTGTTCGCGACCCCGCTGGTCTTCGGGTTCGCGAACTACCTGGTACCACTGCAGATCGGTGCCCCGGACGTCTCGTTCCCCCGGCTCAACGCCCTGGCGTACTGGCTGTACCTGCTCGGTGGTCTGCTGGTCATGGGTGGCTTCCTCACTCCGGGCGGTGCGGCCGACTTCGGCTGGTTCGCCTACACGCCGCTGAGCCGGATGGAACACAGCCCGGGAGTCGGGGCGAACTTGTGGATCGTCGGCCTGGTGATCTCCGGGCTCGGCACGATCCTCGGCTCGGTGAACCTGATCGCCACCATCGTCACCCTGCGGGCACCCGGGATGACGATGTTCCGGATGCCGATCTTCACCTGGAACATCCTGATCACCGCGCTGTTGGTCGTCCTGGTGTTTCCGTTGCTGGCCGCCGCGCTGCTGGCGCTGCTCGCCGACCGGTTGCTTGGCGCGCACGTCTACGACCCGCAGACCGGCGGCCCGATGTTGTGGCAGCACCTGTTCTGGTTCTTCGGTCACCCCGAGGTGTACATCGTCGCGCTGCCGTTCTTCGGCATCATCAGCGAGATCATTCCCGTCTTCTCTCGCAAACCGATCTTCGGCTACAAGGGCCTGGTGGCCGCGACGATCGCGATCGCCGCGCTGTCGATGAGCGTCTGGGCACACCATATGTTCGGCACCGGCCAGGTGCTACTGCCCTTCTTTGCCATGCTCAGCTTCCTGATCGCGGTGCCGACCGGCATCAAGTTCTTCAACTGGATCGGCACGATGTGGAAAGGACAGCTGTCCTTCGAGACACCGATGCTGTTCGCCGTCGGCTTCCTGGTCACCTTCCTGCTCGGTGGGCTCACCGGGGTGCTGCTGGCCAGTCCGCCGATCGACTTCCACGTCACCGACACGTACTTCGTCGTTGCGCATTTCCACTACGTGCTGTTCGGGACGATCGTCTTCGCCGCTTTCGGCGGTGTCTACTTCTGGTTTCCCAAGATGACCGGCCGGCTGCTCGACGAACGGCTCGGCAAGATGCACTTCTGGACGATGTTCATCGGATTCCACGCGACCTTCCTGATCCAGCACTGGCTCGGCAACGAAGGCATGCCTCGCCGGTACGCCGACTACCTGACCACCGATGGATTCACCGTTCTGAACATGATCTCGACCGTCGGGTCGTTCGTGCTCGGCGCCTCGACCCTGTTCTTCATCTGGAACGTCTGGAAGTCGTACCGCTTCGGTGAACAGGTGACCGTGCACGACCCGTGGGGTTTCGGCAACTCGCTGGAGTGGGCCACCACCTGCCCGCCGCCGCTGCGCAACTTCGACCGGCTGCCGCGGATCCGATCCGAGCGTCCGGCATTCGAGGCCAAGTACGGTGCCCGGGTCTCCGACCTCGGTCGTGATCTGCCGCAACGCGACACCGAGCCGCCCCAGCATCTGGCTGACGAACTGCGCCGGGAAACCGCCGACCAGCGCGCCGTCCGGCGCGGCACGGCCCAGGGACCGGCCGGGTTGATCACCTTCGAGCCCGACCCGGTGTCCGGTGCCCGGGCCGTCCAGATTCCCCGGCTGGAAGAGGTGCGTCGGCCGAGCTTCGAACACACGACCGAGCCCGAGGATCCCCTCGGTGCGCAGCGGGGGCCGCAGATGCAGCGGTGGCGGCGGCCGTCTGCAGACGACGACTCCGCACCCGGCGACTCGGCATGACCGTGCGGTGCTGGCGACCACCGGGTCGCGGCTGCCGTGCCTGGTCGGGGTGCGCTAGCCTCCGATCCCTGGTCGCCGCGATCGCCGTGGTCCGCCACTGAGGAGGCGCAGATGTTCGAGGAAGTCGCGGGAATCCCCGCCCATCCACTGCTGGTGCACGCGGCGGTGGTTTTTGTACCGCTGCTGGCGCTGCTGGCGGTGGCGTACTCACTGGTACCGGCCCTGCGCCCGCACACCCGTTGGGTACTGGCCGCACTCGCCGTCGTGGCACCGGTCTCCGCGCTGGTCACAAAGCTCTCCGGGGATGCGTTCTTCAACCGGATGGAGGAGGCTGGCCGGATCACCGAGAGTTTCCTCCCGGTGATCGAGGAGCATGAGCAGTTGGGCAACCTGACGCTGATGGCCGCGATCGTGCTGGGGCTCGCCACCCTGGCACTGGTCTACCTGGTAGCGCCGCGGGTCGCGGCGGCGGCCGGCAGTGCGGCCGCCGCGCCGCGCAGCGGGGCGCTGGTACTGGTGGTGAAAGGTGTAGTTATCCTCGCCGCGGGGGTAAGCATCTACTTTGTGGTGAGTGCCGGCGACACAGGTGCGAAGGCGGTCTGGACCGGTTACTGACAGTGCGAGGGCTGTCTGCTGGTGAGATCCTTCGCTCACCAGCAGCAGCGGCGAACGACGGGGATCGGCGGTGTCGCGCGATTGCCGAACCAATCGGTGAACTGTTCGCGCCGATTCGCCGTGGGTGGGGATATGGCACTGACGCGGGCGGCGGCGGTGGCCGATCGGTGACGGAGGAACAGTGACGGTAAGTGTGCGTAGTGAGACGATCCGATCGGTGCACGCGCCGAGCATCGGGCTGCTGGTCCAGATCGCGGTGCTGATGACGCTGGCGGCGGTCAGCGGACTCGGGATCGCCGGTTGGCTGGCCGGGCTGGCGTACGGCGTGGCCACCTGGGCGCTGCTCATCCGGGCGATGCAACAGCCCGAGGTGACCGGCTGGGGCCCGGCCGACACCGTCACCTTGGCCCGGGGCACGCTGATCGGTGCCGTGACGGCGTTGGTGGCCGACTCGTTCTTGCAGCCGGTCCCGGTGGCACTGCTGGTGGCCATGGCAGCGGTGGCGCTGGCACTCGACGGTGTCGACGGTCAGGTCGCGCGACGTACCGGCACCTGCTCGCGCCTCGGTGCCCGCTTCGACATGGAGACCGACTCGGCGCTGGTGCTGGCGTTGAGTGTGTTCGTGGCGGCGAGCGTCGGCTGGTGGGCGCTGGCGATCGGCGTCTTCCGCTACGTGTTCGGCGCGGCGGCCCGGGTCTGGCCGTGGCTGCGGGCACCGTTGCCGCCCCGGTTCAGCCGTAAGACGGTTGCCGCCACGCAGGGCGTCGTGCTGGTCGTGGCGGCCGCCGGCATCGCCCCGGCGATGCTGGTCACAGCGTTGGTGGGGGCCGTCCTGGCGGCGCTGGTCTGGTCGTTCGGCCGCGACGTGCACTGGCTGTGGGGCAATCGGCAGACGCTGGCCGCCGGCCAGGTCGGTCCGGGACCGTCGACCGGCCGGTGCCACGCCGAGCCGGCGTCGGATCAGCGGCTACGGGCTGGCAGCAGGACCGCATAGACATCGCCGGCGTTGGCCGCCTGCGGCAGTTCCCGTAGGTGTGCTTCCATCTGGGCGCCGGTCAGCCAGCGGTCGAAGGTCAGCCGTTGGCTCTCGCCGAGCGCGACGTCGAACCGGTAGTCGCCGAGCGTGGCCAGCCGGCGCAGGCAACGTAGCGCGGTGTCGCGCTGGATGGTGGTGAACTCGAAGGACAGCGCGGGCACCGGGTCGTGCAGCCCGGCGAGGACGGCCTCCTCGAACCCCTCCACGTCGATTTTGACGAACGCCGGCGGTCCGTGCTCGGCGACCAGGCTGGCGATGGTGGTGACCGGCACGTCGAGTTCGGTGTCCCACACCTGGTCGGACCAGCCGTTGGCGCCGTCGGCGGCCTCGACGAACTCCGCCGACGCGGTGGAGACGGTGGGGTTCGCGGAGTTGATGTACATCCGTACCGACCCGACCTTGTCACCGCACGCTGCCTGCACCACCGACACCGCCGGGTCGTCGGCGTAGACCAGCCGCACCGCGCGGGCGCACAACGGCTGCGGCTCCACCGCCACGACCCGGGCGCCGAGGCGCCGGAAGCTGCCCACCCGGTCGCCGACGTGCGCACCGATGTCGAAGACCAGGTCGCCCGCTCCGACGAACCGTCGATAGAGCAGGTCCATCGCGGTGTCGCGTCCGGGGTCGCCGTAGTAGAACTCCAGCGACCGGCGCAGCCCGGCGAGCTGCGGATCAGCGGCCAGCACCCGGGCCGCCACCGCCGCAGGTCGCGGCTGCTCAGTTGCGGTCATCTGGCGATCGTACGTCGGCTGCGGGTCCGCCCGCTCGGAAGGCGTCCCGGGTCAGGAAAGCCAGCTGGGCACTCTTGTCGGCCAGCTCCAGCTGGGTGTCGAAGACGAAGCCCAGCCGCTTCCATCGCCGCAACGCCCGGTCGTTGCGTACGTCCGGCTCGATGACGATTCGTCGCCGGGCCGGATCGTCGAACAGGTGCCCGATGAACGCGGCCGCCACCGCGTCGGTGAACCCGGTGACCGGGCGTGGTGCCGGTGCCAGGAACAGATGGATCCCGACGTCACCGGTCCGCACCGGATAGTGCTCGCCCAGCGGGTCCTCGGCGGGTTCGTAGGTCTGGAAGATGCCGACCGGCTCGTCGTCGACGTACATCAGGTAGGCGTGGTGCGAGGCCAGTCCGTCGATGAACCGGTAGATCTCGCCCACCTGTTCCCGCGAGTGCCCGGTCATTCCCCAGAACCGGGCCCGAGGCTCGGTGACCCAGCGGAACACCAGGTCGAGATCTGCCTCGGGGTCGAGCACCGCCAGGCTGAACCGGCCGATGCCCGGCAGCTGTCGCGCGTAGACGGTGGGCACCATGGAGCCGGTGCCAGTCGGACGCCATTGGATCCGGGAGACCGGAAGCAACTCTCCGGCCGCCCAGCGGGGCAACTGGTCGGCGAAGTGCCGGTCGCCGGGACGTCCGGACGCGCCGAACGGCACCACCCAGCGGCTGGCGGCCGGGTCGGCCAGATCCCAGACGTAGCGGGCCACCGGCCCGCGCCAGCAGACGTCGGAGACCCCGGGGACGCTGGAGGTGGCGAGCACGCAGTCGGTGTCACCACTGAGCGTCACCGGTCCGCCGAGGGTGCCGGTCGCCGGGTCGGCCGGGCCGGGTAGCACCCGGATCGGATGCAGCAGGTGCCGTTCGCCCCACGGCCCGGGCGGCGGGCCGGCGGCGATCTCCACCAGCGCGGCCACGGCGCACCGCGCCGGGTCGCCGCCAAGGCGGGACAGTCCGTCGAGCACCTGATCGAGGGCCAGTCCGATCCGGCCGACCGGGTCGAGCCATGGTGCGAACAGCCCGTCGAACCCGGCGTCGGCGTCAAGCGGCCGCAGACAAGGCTCGGCGTGCAGCAGCCGGACCAACGCCGCCCGCCAGGCGGCGAACGTGCCCGCTTCGACGCTGTCGGCGGCCATCGCGCCGTCCCAGCGGAGCAGTTGGTCGCGCAGCCGGTGCGCCGCGGCGGGCTGGTCGCCAAGGTCCAGACCGCGCAGCAGCCGGCGTAGCCCGTCGGCTGCGACCCAGGTGTCGGCGTGCACCGTCGCGGGGTCGGTGCCCTGCTCGACCAGCGACCGGATCCGTCGGGCCCGGTGCGGCGGGGCGAAGTCGGTGCCGAGACCGTCGGTGTCACCCGGGCGGCGGTCGTTGGCGTTGACCACCACGGTCTGCACCTCGGCGGCGGGCAGCGGGGCGTAGCCGGTCTGCCAGGCGTACCGCGGATCCCACCCGGGCACCGGTACCTGCCGGCAGCGTCCGTCGCGGACCGGCACCCGACCGGCGACCAGCCGGCGGACCGTGCCGCTGCGGTCGGCGACCAGCACGCTGTTGACCGGCTCCACCCAGCGGCGCAACGCCTGCGCGACGTCGTCGACATCGCGGGCACGCAGCAGCGGCAGCAGCGCGTCGAAGCCGAGCGCGCCGTCGACCCGGCTCGGCGTACGCAGGCTGATCCCCTCCCCGGTGTGCCGGTTGATGTCGACCACCGGACCACGTGGCGTCTCGATGATCTCCACCGGTACCGGCTCGGCGTCGCGGACCTCGATCAGCTCGGTGTGCGTCGACGCCGGCGACCAGCCGTCGGCCTCCCGGACCAGCACCTGTCCGTCGACGTGGCGCAAGTGTTCGCGGTACAGGTCCTGGTAGTCGGCCATCGCGTTGGTGATCGCCCAGGCGACGGCCCCGGCGTGCCCGAAGTGCGGCAACCCGGGTACGCCGGGGAAGGCGAACCCGACGACGTCGAACTCGGGGCAGCTCAACTGCACCTGGTGATAGACGTTGGGTAGTTCGAGGATGCGGTGCGGGTCCCCGGCGATCATCGGTGCCCCGGTGCCGCTGTGGCCTGCGGCCACCGCCCAGGCGTTGCTGCCCGACGCCACCGGCGGCTCCATGGCGAAAAGCTCAACGGCGTCCGGGCCGAGCGTGGCGTCGACGTGCGCGCGCCACAGCTTGTTGCCGAAGGTGCCGAAGAGCACATGCTGCACCAGGAAGACCCCGAGCGGTGTCCACGGTCGCCACCTGCCGGCTGTGGTGCCGGTTTCGGCGAACTCGGGTGCCGCCGCCGCGCCAGCGGCCAGCCCGTCGTTGACCCCGTCCACATAGGTGCCGATCCACCGCTTGGTCGCCGGGTCGAGCTGGTGGAAGCACCGCCGCGCGGTGTCGTCGAGGCGTACCCGGCGGGCGAACCGATCCCAACCGACCTCGGCGGAGCCGAGCCGGCTGGCCAGCGCACCCTCCGAGCGCCACCGTTCGACCTCGATCTGCCAGGCCCGGTCGACAGCCGCGGTGTGCCCCTGCAGGTACGCCAACGCGTCGACGTCGGCCGCCCACAGGTGCGGTACGCCGTACCCGTCGCGGTGCACCCGACCGGTCGCGGCGGCGGACGGTCCGGACCCCCGGGAACCCCCGGACGACCCGGTCACCGGGCCGGTTCCAGCGCGGAGGCGATCGGGTTGTCCTGCGTACCGGCGTAGATCAGCGATCCGGCCTGGTCGGTCAGGTCCACCATCTGCAGGGTGTTGCGCAGCTGAAGCCGGTTCAGGCAGGAGTGCCGGAACGTCGGCGTGAACAAGTCCAGCCGGTCCCGTAGCTGCGGGTGGTCGTCGCCGTGGGCGCGGACGCACTCGGCGACCAGCCGCCAGAAGTCGGCTGCCGGCAGCACCCGGTCGATGTCGAGGATCGCGGCCAGGAACCGTAGGAAGCCGTCGAAGACGTCGGTGAAGATGGCCAGCACCCGGAAGTCGTCGTCGACCGGCATCCGGATCCGTTCGACCGTGGCCGGCAGCTCCCGGTCGTGCAGGGCGACGACCTCCTCGCCGATGTCCTTCATGAACACCCGTACCGGCACGTGGTCCTCCAGCACGAGGATCAGGTTCTCGCCGTGCGGCATGAACGCCACGTCGTAGCGGAGCAGGCAGTGCAGCAGCGGACGCAGGTACGCCCGCAGGTAGCGGGCCACCCAGTCGGCGGCCGGTAGCCCGGACGCGGCGATCAGCGCGGTGGCCAGGTGCGCGCCGTCGGGGTCGCGGTGCAGCAGGCTGGCCATGGTGGCGAGCCGTTGCCGGGACCCGATGCGGGGCATCGGGCTTTCCCGCCACAACGCGGCCAACATCCGCTGGTATGCCGAGACCGGTGCGTCGCTGCGGTGGTAGGCGTCGCCGGTGTAGCCGACCGAGGCGAGCTCCCGCAGCACCTCGAACCCGCAGTCGCGCAGGGTGTCGTCGGCGGCGACCAGCCCGGCGACCCAGTCGTTGATCGGCGGGGTGGCCCGCATGTACGCGGGGGAGAGCCCACGCATGAATCCCATGTTCTGGATGGACAGGGCCGTCTTGACGTAGTGCCGGTGTGGTTGGTCGATGTTGAAGAAGGTCCGGATCGACTGCTGGGCCCGGTAGCGGTCCGAGCCGGTGCCGACCGGGACGATCGACCGGGCGGCCACGTCGGCGGCGAAGGTGATGCCGACCTTGTGTTCCCACTGCCACGGGTGCACCGGCAGGTAGCGGTAGTCGTCCGGGTCGAGGCCGAGGGCCTGTAGCCGGTCGGCGAACCGCCGTAGCGTCTCGGCACCCAGCTCGGCCAGGTAGTGGGATCGTTCGTCGACCCCGTGTCCGGCGGTGAAGGCGCTCAGGTCGCGGCGTACCGCCAGCCAGACCAGCCGCACGTCGGCACCGGCCTCCGGCGCGTACGCGGTGTGGTCGGTCAGGCCGAACCCGATCCGACCGTTGTTGGCGACGAACAGGGGATGCCCCTCGGTCATCGCCGACTCGATGGTCTGGAAGTCGGCGTGCACCAGGTCACCGGCCCGTTCCCGCCGGTGGTGGTGCTTCCAGGCGGCACCGGCGAGGGTGGCGCTGATCTCCTCCAGATAGGTGCCGAGCAGCTTCGGCGGGATACCGAGGGTGGCCTGCAACTCGATGATCAGTTCGAGGGCGTCCAGCGGTGTGGGCGCGCCGGCCACGTCGCGGGTCAGCGACGCCGGGTCGATCAGCCAGTGGTCGAGGGCGTAGCGGCGGGCCTGGAACCGGTAGCTCACCTGCCCGGTGGTGGTCAGCCGGTAGCCGTCCCCGCCGGGGCCGGCGGGGGTCTGGTCGTCGAGTTCCGGGCTGATCAGCCGCTCGTGGCTGAACTCGGCGATCGCCTTGGTGACGAGGTGCCGGTGCGCGGTGGCGATCGCGGCCGGGTTGAGGTGCTCAGGTGGCGTCACCAGGGTGGTCGGATCGGACGTGCCGGCGGTGAAGGCGGCCCGGGTGCAGAAGCTGAGCCGGGCCTGTTTGTCGGAGAGCCGGATGAGCCGCTCGACGACGAAACCGGCTTCGGCGTTCTTTGCGGCGATCGCCTCGTTGCGGACGTCCGGCTCGACGACGACGCGCCGGTGTGCCGGTTCGGCGAAGATGAACGCCAGCACGGTGCGCATCACCGCCGAGGTGGTCCCGTGCCGGGGCTGGCCGGTCGGGGGCGCGACCAGGACGTGCATCCCGACGTCGCCGGGCAGCACCGGGTAGTGGCCGGCGAGTTCGCTGTGCGCCGGTTCGTAGGTCTCGGCCAGGAACAGCGGCTCGCCGTCGAGCCGGCCGAGCCAGGCATGGTGGTGCGGGTCGTCGGCGATGCGTTCGTATTCGCGTCGCACGGTGTCGAGGTCGGCGTCGGGCATTCCCCAGAAGACCGACCGGGGGTGGGTGATCCAGGCGTGCAGGTGTTCGACGGTGGTGGTGACGTCGAGCGGCTCGATGGTCATCGTGCCCAGCGGGCCGGGCAGGGTGAAGGTGCTCATCGGGTGAGTGCCTCCTGCCGGTCGGCCGCCGCCGACGCCTGCGTCGGTGCCGACACCGACGCTGGCGGGGTCGTCGCCGGGGCAGGTGCCGACGCGGTGCCGGGTCCAGCCGGGGTGGGGTCGTCGGGTAGCGCGCCGAAGTGCTGGAACGCGATCCGTTGCTCGACCGGGTAGACGTCGCGTCCGCACATGTTGGCAATGATCACCGAGTTCCGGTACGGCCCCATCCCCAGGTCGGGGGCGGTCAGGCTGTGCGTGTGTTCCTCGGCGTTCTGCACGAAGATCTCCCGGTCGGCGTGGTCGATGGAGAAGCCGACCGCTACGTCGAAGCGGCCCCGGTCGTCCCAGCGGATCCGGTCGCGTACCGGGTCGAGGAACGTTGGGACGGTCGGCCGGTAGCCGGTGGCCAGGACAAGCCCTTCGGTGGACAGCGCGAAGTCGCGGCCCTGCTCCTGGTGGTGCAGCGCGAGCCGGTACCGGTCGTTGTCCCAGTCGGCGCCGGTCAGCGCGGTGCCGGTGAGCAGAGTGGTGGGCACCGGCCCGGCGAGGTCCTTGCGGTAGAGGGTGTCGAAGATCGTGTTCACCAGGTCGCCGCTGATGCCCTTGTAGAGGTTGCGCTGGTCGCGGTTGAGCCGGTCGCGGCTGGCGGGTGGCAGGGCGTGGAAGTAGCGGACGTACTCCGGGGAGGTCATCTCGAGGGTCAGCTTGGTGTACTCCATCGGGAAGAACCGAGGCGACCGGGTGATCCAGTTCAGCTGGTATCCCCGGGTGTCGATCTCCTCCAGCAGGTCGAGGTAGATTTCGGCGGCGCTCTGCCCGCTGCCGACGACGGTGATCGACGCCAGGTCCTGCAGCCGGGCCTTGTTCGACAGGTAGTCGGCGCTGTGGATCGCCGGGCCGGGCAGGTCGCGCAGCACTGCCGGCCGGTACGGCGTGGTGCCGATGCCGAGCACCAACCGCCGGGTCCGCAGCGTCTCGGTGGTCCCGGCGCCCGATTGCCGTACGTGTACCAGGTAGTCCCCGCTGATGGCGTCGTGCTCGACCTGCTCGACGTGGTGGCCGAACCGGATGTTGGGCAGCTGTGCCGCGGCCCATCGGCAGTACGCGTCGTACTCGGCGCGTAGCGGGTAGAAGTCCTCCCTGATGTAGAAGCGGTAGAGCCGCCCGGTCTGCTTGAGGTAGTTGAGGAACGAGTACGCAGAGGTCGGATCGGCCATGGTGACCAGGTCGGCCAGGAACGGCACCTGGATGCTCACGCCCTCGATCATCAGCCCGGGATGCCAGGCGAACTCGTCGCGCTGCTCCAGGAACACTCCGTCCAGCCCGTCCAGCGGCGCGGTCAGGCAGGCCAGGCCCAGGTTGAACGGCCCGAGGCCGACGGCGACGAAGTCATACGTTCGCATTGGCGCCCACCTCCGTGGTGACGGCTTGCGGGGCGGCGATGAGGGCCGGGTCCCATTCGGCGTCGAGCAGCTCGGCGCCGGCCCGGCGGATCAGGTCGATCACGGTACGCAGGTCTTCCACCGTGGTGTTCGGGTTGAGCAGGGTGAACTTCAGCCAGTAGTGGCCGTCGATGGTGGTGCCGGCGATGATCGCGGTACCGTCGCCGAACAGCCGGGACCGCAGCTGGGGCAGCAGCCGGTCGCAGTCGGCCACCGAAAGCCAGTCCGGTCGGTAGCGGAACAGCACCGTGCTGAGCACCGGCCGCATGGCGACCTCGAAGTCCTCCTGATCGAGCAGTTCGCCGTGGGCGATCTGAGCCAGGTCGACGACCCGGTCGAACATTTCGCCGAGTTGCTGTGCGCCGATCGCGCGGACGGTCATCCACAGTTTCAGCGCGTCGAACCGACGGGTGGTCTGCAGGCTCTTGTCGACCTGGTTGGGCACCGTGGCGGTACGCGGGTTCAGGTAGTCGGCGTGCACGGCGACGCGTCGCATCGTCGCCGCCTCCCGGACCACGATCGCGCTGCAGCTGACCGGCTGGAAGAAGCTCTTGTGGTAGTCGACGGTCACCGAGTCGGCGCTCTCGATGCCGTCGAGCAGGTGCCGGCGTCGCGCGGAGACCAGCAGCCCGCAGCCGTACGCGGCGTCGACGTGCAGCCACACGGACTGTTCTCGGCAGACGGTGCTGATCGCGGCGAGCGGGTCGACGCAGCCCCGGTCGGTGGTACCGGCGGTGGCGACCACCGCCATCGGCACCAGCGCCTGAGCGTGGAGCAGGTCGATCGCGGCGCGCAGCGCGGCCGGGTCCATCCGGCCGGTGTCGTCGGTGGCGACTCCCACGACGGCGTCGGCGGCCAGTCCGAGTAGCCGGGCGGACTTGCCCACGCTGAAGTGGCTCTCCTGGGTGGCCAGAATCCGCAGCCGGGGCAGTACCGCCTCGCGGCTGACCCCGGTCGCGGTGCCGCGACCGCCAGGCGGGTGGCCGTCGCCGGCGATGCGTGCCAGCCGGTCTTCGCGGGCCAGTAGCAGTCCATGCAGGTTGGACTGAGTGCCTCCGCTGGTGAAGACGCCGTCGGCGGCGGGGCCGAAGCCGATCCGCTGGGCGGTCCAGTCGATCATCCGGCGTTCGATCAAGGTGCCACTGGTGCTCTGGTCCCAGGTGTCGACCGAGGAGTTGACTGCGGCGAGCAGCAGTTCGGCGCTGAGTGCGGGAATCGCGACCGGACAGTTCAGGTGGGCCAGGTAGGTGGGTTCGTGGAACCAGACCGCGTGGTCCAGGTAGAGCGTGCCGATCTCGTCGAGCGCGGCGTCGACGCTGCCGAGGGGTGTGTCGAGGTCGACGCGGTCGACCATCTGCTGCAACGACGCGACACTGGCCCCGGAGTACGGCTGGCGGACCGCGCGTACGCGGTCGGCGAGCCCGGCCACGGTCTGGTCGATGCTGGACACGTAGGCGTCCACCGTGTGTCGACCGAACAGGTGTGGGTACATCGACCCCTCCAAGACCGCCTCCATAAGGGTAACCTAACCTAACTTAGGCGAGGCTACTGGGAGGTCCGGTGAAACGGAACTGGGCAGGGCGGGTCGGCGAGGTGTCAAGGGGGAGCGGCCGCTGGTCCGCAAGTCCCGGCAACGGCCCGGTACAAGGTCGCGACCTGCGGATTCGGGGCGACGGCGGGTGTTCGGCGTCCGGTTGTGACCTGCGTGACATCGAACGGATTCGACACCGGGAGTCCGAATGGGCGCGATGAGTCCCGCTGGCGTAGCGGTCCGACCGCCGGACCCCGTACCGGTCGACGGTCGGTTGCGAATGCTGACCGCGCTCTACGTCACCCAATTCCTCGGCTTCGGTTTCATCACGATCGGGCTGACCGGCATCCTGCGGGCCGGCGGCACCTCGCTGGACACGCTCGCGTTGCTGAACCTGATCGGTCTGATCTGGCCGGTCAAGTTCCTCTGGGCGCCGATCGTCGACCGGTACGGGCCCCGGCGCGGTGGGCACTACCGGTCCTGGCTGCTGGTGCTGCAGACCGGCATGGTCCTCGCCCTGCTGGCGCTGCTCGTGTTCGATCCGGCCACCGGCCGAATCGGCCCGATCGTGCTGATCTGCGCGCTGTTCGTGTTCCTGTCCGCCACCCAGGACATCGCCGCGGACGCGGTCGCCGTCCGGTTGCTCAGTCGGTCCGACCGTGGTCCGGGCAACGGGATCCAGGTGGCGGCCAGCTACGTCGGCAACATCCTCGGCGGCGGTGCCTGCGTGGTCGTCTACGACCGGTTCGGCTGGGCCGCGGCGGTCGGGCTGCTCGCCGGACTCACCGCCACCGGCCTGCTGGTGGTGTGGCGGTTCCGGGAACCAGACCGGGTCGCGAAACCGGCGGGCACCCGCCAGGCGTACGGCGCACTGCTGTCGGTGCTGCGCCAGCCGGGTTGCCGCGGCTGGGTCCTTGGTGTGGTGCCGTTCATCTACACGGGGGCGGGTGCGGCGTACGCGTTGGTGTCGCCGGCGTTGGTCGACGCGGGTTGGTCCCTGTCGCGGATCGGTCTCGTCACCGGCGTCGTGACCAGCGTCCCAGCGGTGATCGCCGGGCTGGTGGCTGGTGGACTGGTCAACCGGATCGGCCGGTCCGGGGTGCTGCTGGCCGGCGGTGTCTCGCTCGCCGTGGCGACGGCGTCGCTGTTGCCGATGCTCACCGGGCGGGCCGTAACCGGGTTCACCACCGTGGCGCTGTGCTGCTTCATGGCCGCGTACACGGTGGCCAATGTCGCGTTGTACACGGTGAACATGGACTACTCACGGCCGGCGTCGGGTGGCACCGACTTCACCGTACTGTCGTCGTTCGGGCTCGTCTGCTCCTACCTCGCCGCCGCCGTCGGGCTGGCGGTGGCCGCCCGGGTCGGTTACGTGACAGTCGCGGTGGCCGCGATCGTCCTGATGCTCGCCGGAGTGGTCATGGGGCTCCGCCATCAGCGCCGACACCGGCCGGCCGCGGCCGCCGGGCCGACCGGGCCGACATCGACGACGGTGCCCGGGTCACCAGGGCAGTGGTCGGACGAACATGGCGTGCTCGCGCCAGCCGGGGAACGGCACCAGGCCGCCGACGTGCTGCCAGCCGAGGACCCGCATGCTGCGCAGCACCCGCGTGTTGGAGTCGGCCACGGCCAGTGACACCCGCTGCTCGGTCCGGCTCGCCAACAGATGGGAGAAGAGCGTCACGCCTACCTGCTGACGCTGGAACTGCGGCAGCACGAACGCCTCACAGACGGCGAAGGTCCGACCCGGCCACTCGTGTACCAGATCGGGGTCGGTGTCCGAGCGGAGCTCGCGCCACCAGAGGGTCTCCGGTGGCAGCGGGCAGCCCATGACGGCGCCGACCGCCTGTCCGTCGGCGTATCCGACGGTGGCCGCGAAGCCGGGGGCCTGCGCCGTCCACTTCAGTCGTTGCTCCACCGACGGTTCGGTGTGGTCGACAAGGTGCAGGTCGTCGGCGTGCACTTGCCGGTAGATCTTCGCGAGTCCCGCGATGTCCACCTGGTCGGTCAGAACCATCCGGTGTTTCGCGGTGCCAGTTGTCGTCTTGTCGTCTACCTTCATTTCGCCCCCTCCGAGGTGAGGCTAACCTAACGAAAGAGGATGCTGTCAAGATCGGGATCGGCTGGTCGGCCAGCCGGATGGCGGCGGGGTGTCCAGACGTGGGCCGGGCCGGCCCCGTAGCACCCGCAGCGCTACGCCGGGCCGGGCCACCGCCGACAGCGGTGCCACCAGGTGGAAAACGTCGGTCAGCACCCGCAGGACGTACGGATCCCGATTGGCGACGTCGGCGGCGCGGTCGAGATACCAACGCGACAGCCGACCGCCGTGTGGCGGCCGGTCGCCGACGGTCGTCGGGTACCGCAGGTCAGCGCCGGTGGCGATCAGCCAGGCCGTCTCGCTGCCGGCGGCGACCTTGACCTGCGCCGCGCGGCCGAGCCGACCCCCGCCGGTACGCAGCTGTTCGGCGAGGGTCACACCGGCCTGGGCCGCCACGCTCATGCCCTGGCCGTAGACCGGGTTGAACGTGCAGGCGGCGTCGCCGACCACCACGAACCGGTCCGGCCACCGTGGCATCGCCTCGTACCGGCGACGGTGGTTGCCAGTGTCGCGGAAGCCGTGGATGGGGGAGTCCGGGGTGGCGTCCCTGATCGCCTCGTACAGCAGCGGGCTGCGCAGCCCTCGGGCGAACTCCAGGAAGCCAGCCTCGTCGGTCGGTGGGCAGTCCCCACCGAGACCGCCGAGGGTGACCATCCACCGGCCGTTCTCAATCGGATAGAGGACGCCGCCGCGACCGGAGCGTGGCGGCTGCGGCATCAGCACGATGTTCTTCCAGCCGTCGGCGGTTCCGGCTGGAAGCAGGTAGCGTCGACTGGCGTAGCCGAGACCGGACTCGACCCGAATCTCGTCCGGCCGGCCGTAGCCCAGGTCGTCGAGCCACTGCGGAGCGTGCGAGCCGCGTCCGCTGGCGTCGACCACCAGATCGGCGTCGAGGCCGCGTACACCGGTGTCGGCGCCACGTGGCCGCAGCAGCACACCGGTGACCGCGTCGCGGTCGTCCGAGCCGAGCAGCCGGACCGCCTCGTGGCCGGGCATGAACCGTACCCGGGGGTCGGCCGCCAGCCGGCGGCGGACCGTCCAGTCGAGCAGTTCGCGGCTGACGCCGACCAGCCGGTGGGTGGCCGGGAACCGTTCCCGCCAGCCGACGGGGGTCAGGTAGAGGATGTCCGTCGGGGCGTCGACCCGTACCGCCCCGATCTCGTGCAGTTCGGCGATCAGCCCAGGAAAGAGCTGGTCGAGAGCCCGCTGGCCAGCCGTGACGAGCACGTGCAGGTGATGTGCCTGCGGTACGCCGGCCCGGACCTTCGGCTCCTCGGGGAACCGGTCGCGGTCGACGACGGTCACCTGGTCGACGTGTTCGAGCAGGGCCCGGGCGGCACAGAGACCGGCGAGGCTGCCGCCGATGACGACGGCATGACGGGAGGCGACCGTAGATTGCGACATGCCACAATCGTCGCCGATCGGTCGGCCGGATCCGGCCCACCACCCGCCCTACGCGTTCACGGGTTCAGCCGCCGGTACACCGGCGCGAGACGCCTGTGCAGGTCACAGTAGATGTCGAAGGCCTCGTCGTAGCGGACCCGGTGCGCCGGCGTCGGCGTGAAGACCCGGTCGGCACGCAGCAGCCCAGGGATCTGCCCGAACGTGAGCATCCCGGTGCCGACCGCCCCGATCCAGCCCGCGCCCCGGACGTTGACTGCCACCGGTTGCGGATCCCGGCGGATCTCGACACCGAGCACGTCGGCGAAGATCTGGCACCAGGCGGCCGACCGGGCGCCGCCGCCGGTGATCGCCAGCGACCCCACCGGGCTGCCGAGGAACCGGTCGACCGCCCCGGACAGCCACCTGGTGTTCAACGCGACACCTTCGAAGACCGCCCGGAGCAGGTCGGAGCGGTTGGTGTCCAGCGAGATGTTCAGGAAACCGGCGCGCAGGTGCGGATCGTCGACAGGGGCCCGCTCGCCGTACAGCCACGGCATGTAGAGCACCCCGTTGGCGCCGGCCGGCACGGTCGGGATGATCGCGTCGAACGCGTCGAAGCTGGATCGCTCGTCGCGGCTGAGCTGCCCGGCGCCGATCAGCGGATCGTCGTACTCGACGATCTTGTCTTTCAACCAGGTGAGGTTCGCCCCGGCGGTGGCCTGCAGCGCGGTCATCAGGTACCGGTCGCCGATCGCGCACGGCACCGAGGCGATCTGCGCGAACACGTCGGTCTTCTTGGCCGGCACGTGCGCCGCGATCCACGACGAGGTGCCCAGATAGAGGTGCGGATCGTTGTCGGCGGTGGTGCCGGCGCCGACCGCCGCCGCGGTGTTGTCGACCGCTCCAGCCACCACCTGCACCGTCTGTGGCAGGCCCAGATGCGTGGCGGCGGTCGGCGACAGGGTGCCGATCACCTCGGTGCAGGCGACTATCTGCGGAAATTTTTCCCGATCTATGCCACAGTCGGCGACCAGCGCGGGGGAGTACCGGATCTGACCGGGCCGACGGTTGTCGGTCACCCACGAGGTGAGGATCGAGTCGACGGTGGCCACCGTACGGCCGGTCAGTTTGAGGTTGATCCAGTCCAGCACGTTGAGGAACGTCGCGGTCCGTGCGTACACCTGCGGCATCTCGTCGCGGATCAGTAGCATGTGCGCGGCCGGGTCCTTGCCGGTCGGCGACGGCATCCCGCCGGTGAGCCGCAGCCAGCGCAGCGTCCGACGGACCGACAATCCCTGGTACGCCGGGAAGCCGCCGAACTGTCGGCGCAGCCCCGCCGCGCCGCGCATGTCCAGCCAGGTGATGCACGGGGTCAACGGCTCCCCAGCGGCGTCGACGGCGATCGTCCCCTCGCCCTGGGCGGACGAACAGACCGTGGTCACCGCCCGCAGGTGCGCCGGGTGGGCTTGGCCGAGGTCGGCGACCACCTCGGCCAGCGCCGCCCACCAGCGCGCCGGGTCCTGCTCGGCGCCGCCACCGGGCAGCACCCGCAGCGGCACCGGCCGCTCGGCCCACCCGGTCACCATGCCGTCGGCGGCGACCAGCGCGGCCTTCATCCCGGAGGTGCCCAGGTCGATCGCCAGGACCTGCGGTGGGATGGCCGGCACTGTGGTCAGACCCCTTCGACCTGCGCGAACACCCGGTCAAAGCGCTCCAGAGCGCGGTCGATCACCTCGTCGGTGTCAGCCAGCGACGTGTACATCCGGGAGCCGGCCAGGGTGATCAGACCGTGCGCCGTGTACGCCGCCCCCATCTGCTCCATCAGCCGTTTACGGGCCTTGTTCTCCTTGAGCAGCTTGATCGGGCTGCGCATGTCCAGGAGCATGACGCCACTGCATTCCAGATGCACGATCGACCCCTGGTTGTACGCCACGTACGGCAGACCGTACCGGTCGATCAGCCGCTGCAGGCCCCGGGTGAGTCGGTCGCCGGCCCGGCCGGCGATCACCGGCGCGTTGGTCCGGGCCATCTCCGCGATGGCGAAGTAGCCGGCCGCGCAGGACAGCGGGTTCGCCGACAGGGTGCCGCCGACCTGGATGTGCGCGCCGCTGCGGCCGTCCAGTCCGGAGCCGAAGACGGCCATCACGTCGGCCCGGCCGCCGACCCCGCCGGCCATCGGGTAACCGCCGGCGACCGCCTTGCCGAACACGGTCAGGTCGGGGGTGACGCCGAAGTAGCCGGCGGCACCGCCGAGTCCGGTACGGAAGCCGGTCACGACCTCGTCGAAGACCAGCAGCGCGCCGAACTCGTCGCACAACGTGCGGACCTTGGCGTTGAAGTCGCGCGGCACCGGGCGGGTGCCGGACTCGGGGCCGAGTGGTTCGACGATCACCGCCGCGGTGCCGCCGCGTACCCGGTTCTCGATCAGCTTGCGGCGCAGTTGCCCCAGGTCGTGTGGGAACGCCTCGCGGGTGTTGGCGGTCGCGCCGAACGGGATGCCCTTGGCGTTCATCCGGTAGGTGCCGGGCACCCGTAGCCCGTACACCATCGTGTCGGACCAGCCGTGGTAGGCACCGCCCACCTTGATCACCATGGTCTTGCCGGTGAAGGCGCGGGCACCGCGCACCGCGGCCATCACCGCCTCGGTACCCGAGCCGAGCGAACGGTACATCTCGATGTGCGGCATGTACCGGTGGATGATCTCGGCGAGCTTCAGCTCGTACTCGTGGAACAGCCCGGTCACCGGACCGGACTTCGAGATCACCGCGGCGACCTGTTCGTTGACCGGGCCGTAGTTGCTGCCCAGGATCGTCGGCCCGCCGGCCTGTAGGAAGTCGATGTAGGTGTTGCCGTCCCGGTCGGTCAGGTACGCGCCCTCGGCGGAGTCGATCGCGAGCGGGAACGGATAGTTGAACGCCAGATTGTGCTGCACACCGCCAGGGATCCGCCGCCGGGCCCGGTCGGTGATCTCCTTGCTGGCCTGACACTTCGTGTCGAAGTAGCCGAGCACGTCGAGCATCGCGTCGTGGCGCAGCCCGCGCAGCGGCTGGGCGACGAGTGCCTTGAGCCGGCGCATAGTGTCGTCGACGTCGAGGTACTCGGCGATCGCGTAGCCGAGCTCGGTGGATTCGCCGCCGGGGGTCGGCGCGGTCGTCGTCGCCGGCACTGGCGGGCCGGCGGCGGCGATCTGGGCCGCCACCGCGTCGGCGCTGGGCAACGCTTCGTCCGCGGGCACCCGTACCGGCGGCACCGCGTCGGTGAGCTGCGCGGCGATCCGCTTCTCGTCGGCGCGCAGCTTGCCGAAGGCGATCTCCCGGATCGCCGTCGGGATCGTGTAGACCCTGCCAGTTTCGCTGGTCAGCGCCAACAGATAGGCGATGGAGACCTTCTCCAGCAGCGCCATGTTGAACACCGCGCGGTCCGGGTCCGTGCCGAGCGCGACGACGCCGTGGTTGGCGATGATGAACGCGTTGTCGCCGCTGGCCACCTTCTTCTGCACGTTGCCGGCGAGCCAGCCGGTGCCCGATGGCGCGTAGTCGACGATCGCCACCTCCCGTCCCAGGAAGCGGACCTGTTCGTCGGTGAGCGCCGGGATCGGCTTGCGCAGGAACGCCAGGGCCGAGGCGTACGGCTGGTGGGTGTGCACGACCGCGTTGACGTCCGGGCGTTGCCGGTAGATGTTCGCGTGCATGCCGGCCTCGATCGACGGGGCGAGGTCGCCGCCGGTGCCGTCCGGGACGTGCTCGCCGTCGAAATCGACCAGGCAGATGTCCTCGACCCGCATCTTGTCGTAGTCGTAGTTGCTCGGGGTGACGGCGTAGCGCCGGTGCCCGGGCACCCGGACCGAAACGTTGCCCTCGGTGGCCTTCAGATACCCACGCTCCAGCATCGTGCGGCACATGTCCACGACGTGCTGACGGGAGGTGTGGTGTCGCATCTCGGTCTCCTCCGGCTGGCGGCCGGTCCGTCGGCCTGGTCCCATCCTTGCCCGGATCGACCTGTCGGGCACCGTCGCGCCGGCAGCGAGATAGCCCGCTGTGTTTGTCACCCGGTGATAGCTCTGTACTTCGTTCGCTGCCGCGCCCGGCGACCCAACGACGGCTGAGTGTGGGAAGGGTTATCACCGGATGACAGGATGATGGCGTGCATGCCGGCGCGGTCACCTCGACTCCCTGGCAGCGGCTGCCCGCCGAGCTGGCCCCCGCCATGCGGCCACGGCTGCCTGCGGTGATCCGGGCGGTCGCCACCGCGGTCACTGAGGCGACCCCGGCCTTCGCCGGGGTCGCCGAGCAGAAGTTCCGGTCCGACGCGTGGACGGCGGTCGAGGTGGCGCTGCACCACTTCCTCGACCTGGTCGGTACGCCGCACCCGGCGCTGCCGCCCCGGGTGCGGGAGGTCTTCGTGGCGCTCGGCGCGGCCGAGGCCCGCGAGCAGCGCGGCCCTGAGGCGTTGCTCGCCGCCCTGCGGATCGCGTCCCGGTTGCTGCTACGTCACCTCGGCGAGGTACTCGCCGAACTCCGGCCGCTGGACGTCGAGACGCTGGTCGACTGCGCCGACGCGGTCAGCGGGTACGTCGACGAACTGGCGGCGGCCAGCACCGACGGCTTCGCCCAGCAGGTCCGCGAACAGTCCGGCGACGGCGACCGGTTGCGTCGTCAGCTCGCCGATCTGCTGCTCGCCGGCGGTGCCCCGGCCGAGGTGGTGGCGCTCGCCGCGACCCGGGTCGGCTGGCCCGAGCTGGACACCGTCGTACCGGTGGTCCTCGCGCTCGGCCACGCCCGCGACGTGCGGTTCCGGTTCGGCGCCGACGGGCTGGTGGTCGAGCGGGGCCGCGACGCCGTCGTGTTGCTGCGCGCCGGGCCGCGCACCAGCCGGTCCGCCCTGGCCGCGACGCTCGGCGGTCGGGCCGCGTCGGTCGGGCCGGCGTTGCCCTGGCCGCAGGTGCCGCAGGCGGTACGGCTGGCCGAACTCACCGCGACCGCCGCGCCGCCGACGGCTGACGTCAGGTTCGCCGACGACCACCTGACCGCGCTGGCGGTGCAGGGGCAGCCGGACGCGCTGGCAGTGTTGACCGTCCGACGGTTGGCACCGTTCGAGTCGCTGCGTCCCGCGGGCCGGGAGGAGCTGCTGCGGACCCTGCACAGCTGGCTGCGGCACTGGGGGGCGCGGACGGCGGTCTCAGCTGAGCTGTTCGTGCATCCGCAGACCGTCAGCTACCGGATGAAGCGGCTACGGGAACTGCTCGGCGACGAGTTGACCGACCCGGATCGTCGGTTCGAGCTGCTGTTGGTGCTCGCCGCCCGCAGCCGTCCCTGATGGCGTGGCCGACGCTCAGGCGGGTCCGCACGACCCGTCGGTGGTCAGCCGGCCAGGGCGATCGCCACGGTCGCGGTCAGCAGCGCGGCACCGGCCAGCATCAGCAGGGCGGCGGGGCCGCGCCGGTCCGGCTGCAGCGAGCCGAACAATCGGGACAGCCGGCCGAGGACCGCCAGCGGTGGCGCGGCGAACCAGACCTCCCGTTCGACGTTGCCGCCGGCGAAGCGCACGATGCCGGGCAGGTGCCCGACCGCACGCAGCAGTGGGCCGACCATCCGGTGGCTGTACGGCGTCGGTGGTGGTCCGCCGGCGGCGACGGCGGTCAGCGCCGCGCGCAGTCCGTTCTCGTCGTTGGCCCAGTGCGCCCGGTATCGGATCGTAGAATCGGCCCCGATCAGGTATGCCGAGTTCGGCTTGGGTGAGAGTATCCGGTGCACGGTGCCGTCGATATCGTCGACCGCGACCTCGAACGGAAACCCGTGGTGTCGACGCAACTCCTCGGCGTGTGCCCACTTCACGTCGAACGTCGAGGGCTGGGGGTAGCGGTTGCCGGGGTGGGCCTCCCGGGTGTTAACCAGAATGAAGCGGATGTTCTCCCCGAACTCCGCGTGCAGTCGCCGCAGTGCCGGCCCGGCGCTCTCGGTGACCGGGCAGGTGCGGGATCCGAAGATCATTAGGACCGGTCTGGCGCCGAGCGCCCGGCTGGCGAACCGACCGCCGTCGAGAGTCGCCAGGTCGAACTCTGGCAACCGGTCGCCGGGTGCCGGTGCGGTGGGACCGAACCGCAGATCGTCGAGGAGCAGCGGGAGTCGGAACCGCTCGAAGCGGTACGCCTCGCCGCTACCGGGCGCGGTACCGGCGGGGGATGGGTCGGCGGGTGCCATGAGGGGTCATCTCCTGGACCATGATAGTTGACTGATTGGTCAAGTCGCTGGGTGCGCCGGTCTCGCCCGGCGTCGGCGCGGTCGCCGGGTACGGTCGATTGTCTGTGCGGCTCGGGCGGCTCAGGTGGGCGTGGCAAGCAGCATCCGCACCCCGGACCGCATCTGGGCCACGAGTTCGGGCCGGTCGTACGCCTTGGCCAGCAGAGCCACCCCCTGCAGGTACGCGAGCAGGCGGAGAGCGGCGCTGGCGGGCACCACGTCCGGGGGCAGTTCGCCCTGAATCCTCGCCTCGTCGATCGCGGCGGTGAAGTATCGGGCCCAGGCGTCGAGGATGCCGGTCAGCCGTCGCCCGGACTCACCCTGCCCGGCCAGCTCTGCCGCGAGGTTGCCCAACGGGCAGCCGGGAGTACTGCCCATCCGCTCGCGGGTCATCGCCAACAGTCCGCCGAAGGCGTGCACGAACCGGTCGATCCGTCCCAGCGGAGCGACGTCGTCATTGAACGACTCCGCCAGCAGTGCCTCCATCAATACCCAGTTGGCGTCCAGCACGGCCAGCCCGAGCGCCTCCTTGGACGGGAAGAAGTGGTAGAGACTGCCCCGGTGCACTCCCGCCTTGCCGCAGACGTCCTCGATGCTGACGGCGGCGTACGACGAACCGTGGACCAGGTCACGGGCCACCGTGACGAGGCGCTCCCGGGTGTCCGATGCCATGTTTCCTCCGCTGCTTGACTGTCCGGTCAAGAATCTAGCCCAGACTTGACTGAACGGTCAACTGCCGATGCTCGTCATCTCCGGGCGATACCGACTCGCCCTGGCTGGTGCCACCGTCGACGAGTCACCCGGAGCGCTAGGCAGAGGAAGAGGCAGATGAGCGTGGATCCCACGGCCGACTTCTTCTCCGGCACCGTGCAGCAGCGGACCCACCTGTTACCGGTCGGCCTGACCGGGACGATCCGGTTCGATCTGCGGCGCGGCCGCCGGGTCGACCACTGGTACGTCAGTTTCGCCGACAGTCAGCTGCGGGTAGCGCGAATCAATGACGAACGGGACGCCGAGTGCGTCGTCTCTGCCGACGGTGCGGCGTTCGACAATCTGGTGGCCGGCGCGAATCCGGCCGCCGCCGTGCTTCGCAACGAGGTGTCGTTCCGCGGCCAGTTGCGAATCTTCGTCCTGTTCCAGCGGCTGTTGCCCGGCCCACGCGGAGACACCGGGCCGCAGCGGGCCGCCACCGGCGGTGCCGTCACCGAACAGGGTGTCGCCGCGCAGGCCGCGGTCGGGAGGGCCGGCCGGTGAGACCACCACGGATCAGCGTGATGGACGGAGTCTGCTTCGTCGTCAGCGACCGTTCCGGCGACATGGACGCCTCCCCGTCGGACCTGGTGGGCCTGTTCTCCTTCGACACCCGGTTCCTGTCCCGCTGGGTGCTCACCATCGACGGGCAACGGCTCAGTCCGCTGTCCGTAGACGACCTGCACCACTTCGAAACCCGTTACTTTCTCGTCCCCGGCCAGCCGACGCACTACGTCAGCTCGACCATGACGGTCATCCGACACCGCACCGTCGGTCTCAGTATCGGCGAACAGATCACCCTGCTCAACCATCGCGGCGAACCGGTCGACGTCACTGTCCGGATCGACGCGGCGAGCGACTTCGCCGACATCTACGAACTGGGCCTACCTGACCTGATCAAGAGAGGAGAACTGACTAGGAGCACCGGGAACGACTACCTGTTCCTGCTCTACCAACGCGAACAGTTCCGACGCGGCACCGCCGTCAAGACCAGCGAGCCGGCCGAGATCGACCTCGACGGACTCTGCTACCGGATCCGGATACCGGCGCACGGCTCGTGGACTACCGAGCTACGGGTGGAGACCGCGGTCGAGACGCCGAGCGGCACCGACCTGCGTGGCGAGGTCCGTCATCAGATCCGCGCGGCGAAGCAGAGCAACGAGCGGGATCTCAACGAGTTTCTTGCCGAACTGCCGGCGCTCAACTGCGAGCACCCGCCGCTGGCGCAGACGTACCGGCGCAGCATGCTCGATCTGGCGGCGTTGCGCCACCCGGACCTCACCACGGGCCGCAAGATGCCGTCCGCCGGATTGCCCTGGTTCATGACGCTGGTCGGACGCCAGGCGCTGGTCACCTCCCTGCAGACGCTGCCGTTCGTGCCGGAACTCGCCGCCACCACGCTGGAGGCGCTGGCCCTGCTGCAAGGGGCGAAGATCGACGACTATCGGGACGAACAGCCGGGCAAGATCCTGCACCAGATCCGGTACGGCGAAACAGCCGCCTTCGAGGAGACCCCGCACTCGCAGCACTACGGATCCGCCGATGCCACCCCGCTGTTCGTCGTCCTGCTCGACGAATACGAGCGATGGACCGGTGATGCCACGATGGTGCGTCGACTCGAACAGGAGGCCCGCGCAGCCCTGGGCTGGCTCGACCAGTACGCCGACCTGCTCGGCGACGGTTATCTGCGCTACCCGCCGCCGACGAGCCGATTCGAAGCCGCCAACCAGGTCTGGAAGGACAGCAGGGTCGGCATCTGCTACTCCGACGGGCGGCTGCCGGGCGGCCCGGTCGCCGTCTGCGAGGTGCAGGGGTACGCCTACGACGCGCGGCGACGCGGTGCTCGACTCGCCCGCGAGTTCTGGAACGACCCGGCGTACGCGCAACTGCTGGACCAGCAGGCCGACCAGTTGCGGGAGCGGTTCAACCGGGACTTCTGGATCGCCGCGCGCGGGCACTACGCGCTGGCTCTCGACGCGGACGGCGGCCAGGTCGACGCGCTCGCCTCGAACCAGGGACACCTGATGTGGAGCGGGATCATCGACGTGGACCGGGCCGGCGCGGTGGTGGACCGGCTGATGGGCGAGGAAATGTTCTCCGGCTGGGGCATCCGGACCCTGGGTACCCGCGAGGCCCGGTACAACCCGGTCGGGGTGCATGTCGGCGCGGTCTGGCCGTACGACAACTCGATCATTGCCGCCGGGATGCGCCGGTACGGCTTCCGCGCCGAGGCCGGACAGATCGCGCAGGCCATCCTGGACACGGCGTCGTACTTCCAGGGCCGGCTGCCCGAGGCCTTCGCCGGGTACGACCGGAGTTCGACGCTGCATCCGGTCTGGTATCCGACCGGCAACAGTCCGCAAGGCTGGTCGGCCGGAGCGCCGCTGTTGCTGCTGCGGAGCCTGCTGGGACTGGAACCGCGAGGTGACCGCCTGGTGGTGAATCCCGCCATCCCACCCGGGCTCGGGCAGATCGAGCTGCTCGACATCCCCGGTCGCTGGGGCACGCTCGATGCCTTCGGCCGGCCGCGCTCGTCGTCGAGTGCGGCCGTCGCGCGGTGATCTTGTAACCGGGGCGCGCAGCTGATCCACAGACATCGGAAAGTCCCGGCACAGCCGGTAGCCGGATGGTCGGACCATGACGATGGCCCTTCGCTACGGAGGCTGAAAGGTGTTCAGCGCCCTGCGTGCCGACGCGCCCGAGGTGCCGGTGCAGTTCCTCACCGCCAAGGACGCAGGGGCTTTGCGTAGTCGTCTGATGGCGTTTGTGGCCTGAGCGTTTACGGTATAACTGGCCTGATTGGAGGGTGACGTAGGACGGGTGCGG
>NZ_JBHMIM010000028.1:0-88546 GCF_048060115.1 Micromonospora sp. LOL_023 | reverse complement strand
CTCGACGGGGCCGCCTGGACCACCTACACCGCACCGGTGACCGTGAGCCGGCCCGGCCAGCACACGCTGAGCTACCGGGCCACCGATCTGGCCGGCAACACCTCAGACCCCCGATCGGTCTCCTTCACCGTGGTGGCCCCGCCGGATCCCGACACCACCGCGCCGACGGTGACCGCGGCCGTGTCGGGTGCCCAGAGCGAGGACGGGGCCTACGTCGGGGCGGCCACCGTCACCCTCACCGCCACCGACGACCACTCCGGCGTCGACACCATCGAACACTCCCTCGACGGGGCCGCCTGGACCACCTACACCGCACCGGTGACCGTGAGCCGGCCCGGCCAGCACACGCTGAGTCACCGCGTCACCGACCGGGCCGGCAACACCTCAGCCGCGCAGGGAGTCACCTTCACCATCGTCTCCGGTGGCGCCGACCCGCAGTGCCCCGTGCTCGACACCCGGCCGGTCGTCTGGCTGGGCACGCTGAGCAGCGGGGTACCGAACCGGCAGGTAGGCACCGGCTGCACGATCAACAACCTGCTCGCCAGCGAACGGAACTGGCTGAACCACAACGAGTTCATGCAGCACGTCCGGGCAGTCGTGAAGGACCTGCGCGACCGGGGTGTCGTCACCCAGGCCGAACGGGTCACCCTGATCGAGACAGCCAGCCTCTCCGCGGTCGGCAAATCGGATGAACAAACCGGCTACCACCCGATCCTGAGCCGCTCGGGCGCGTCGTTCGCCCAGTGGGAACACGTCGGGGCAGGCGGATTCACCCGCAACGCCGACGGTTCGGTCACCAGCCGACCGATCGCCGGACTCGGCATGCTCTGGTTCCCGATCCGGACCTACGGCGACTTCTCGATGAAACTGCAGTGGCGTGACGACGCACCCGGCGAGGCCCGCGCCAACAGCGGCGTCTTCGTCCGGTTCCCCCGGGTGCACCAGCACCCGGCGGAGCCCCGCCCCGAATGGGTGGCGATCAAGTACGGCCACGAGGTGCAGATCTACGACAGCACCGCCGGCGACCCGTACAAGACCGGATCGGTGTACGGATTCGACGGCGTCGGCATCAACGGTGCCGGGGTCACCGCGAAGGGCACCTGGAACGACTACGAGATCCGCGTCGTCGGGCAGCACTACTCGGTCTTCCGCAACGGCGAACTGGTCAACGAGTTCGTCAACACTCCGGAGCTGATGTTCGACCCACCTCGGGCCGACGATCCGGGTGGCGCCGGCCGGCAGCGCGCCGAGGGCTACCTCGGGCTGCAGGTACACGGTGCCGGCGACATCGTCAGCTTCCGCAACATCCGGGTCGCCCCACTGACGCCATGAACGAGCCCTCACCCCCTGCCGATCCCGGTCGGCGCCGCGTAAAGGACACGACCTTGGACTCCGAAACGATCGACGAACCTCGCAGACCGCCAGTCCTGCTCAGTACCGGCGCCAGCCGGGCGCTGCTGGTCATCGCCGTCCTGGCGGTGACGTTCGCCAGCGCCGGCACGGCGTACGCCATGAAGGGGGTCGCCGCCAACCAGGGCGCCGCCCAGTTGGCCGCCGCCCAACCTGCGGGCGCGGCGCCGGAAGGTTGCGTGACACCCGACCGCCAGCTGCAGTTGTACGCGGTGGAGCTGCCCCGTGACCCGGTGACGAACCAGCTCCGGCTGGGCTACGGCCTGACGCCGGAGACAGCCTCCTACCCGGGGCCGACGATGGAAATGATCGAGGGCGAGTGCCTCGCGATCACGCTGCACAACCAGGTGACGGCGGAGACGCTGGCACAGCTGCGGACCAACCCCGCGCACCCGCTGGGCCTGTCCTTGCACGTCCACGGAGTCAAGTACACCCAGGACTCGGACGGCACCGTGCACAGCGGCTCCTACGTGGCACCGGGCGAATCGCGCACCTACACCTGGTACGCGAAACCGCGCAGCAGCCGCACCGGATCGCCGGGGACCGCCGGGTACTGGTGGTACCACGACCACGTGGTCGGTGGCCCGCACGGCACCCAGGGACTGAACTCCGGTCTCTTCGGTGGCCTGGTGGTACGCCGCCAGGGCGACCCGCGGCCGGACCGCACCTACGTGACCGCCTTCGGCGACCGGCAGTCGATCAACCTGCGGCGCGGCGCGGCGGCCGACAACTGCGACCTGGACAACCCGGTACCGGGTCCGGCCTGCTTCGTCGCCAAGGTCGGCGAACGGGTCGAGTTCATCGTGATCGGCCTCGGCGACGACATGCACACCTGGCACGTGCACGGGCACGCCTGGGCGGACACCCGGACCGGGGTGGTCGCCGGCGACAACAAGGCGATCGTCGACTCGATACCGGTGATCGACAACAAGACGCTCGGCCCGGGCGACTCGTTCGGAGTGACCATCGTCGCCGGCGACTCAGTCGGTCCCGGGCACTGGATGCTGCACTGCCACATGCAGTTCCACTCCGACCTCGGCATGGCGACGACGCTGCACGTCCTCGACGCCAACGGGCAGATGCCGCCCGGTGGGCACCACCACCGGGAGGCGGCCAACCAACTGCCACTCGACGTCGAGGCCGGTGCCGGTGGTGCCCCCGACACGGACGACGTCCTGGCCGGCAGCCACCACGCCGGCACCCACAGCTGACCACTTCCGTCCCCACCCGGCGCACCCGCCGGTCCCCGTAAGGAGCAGGAATGGCCGACAGACGCCATTTCGGATTCCCCCGACCTCCCGCACTGCCCGCCCCCCAACGAAACAGCCGGCGCCGCCGCGTCACCGCAGTGGCCGCCGCCGCCACCCTGCTGGCCGGGCTGCTGGCCGTCCCGGCCTCCCCCGGCCAGGCCGACACCCCGCCGCCGACCTGGGGCAACCGGGTGGTCAACGTCCTGGTCTTCCACGGACCCGAGGCCGAGCAGGCCGACCCGGTGCGCCGGGCCACGAACGTCATCCGCAAGCTCGGCTCCGAGCACGGCTTCTACGTGCACTCCTCTGACGACCCGAGCGTGTTCAACCCGGACAACCTGGCCCGCTACCGCAGTGTCGTCTTCCTCTCCACCACCGGCGTCGTGCTCGACGAGGCGCAGGAGGCGGCGTTCCAGGCATACGTCAAGGGCGGCGGCGGCTTCGTCGGCGTGCACGACGCGGCGAACGCCCAGCCCGGATCGCAGTGGTTCACCGGTCTGCTCGGCACCCGGCCGGCACCGACCCTGCCACCGGCGGAAACGGTTGTCGAGGCGACCGCCAGCGGCAACAACCCACCGAACGAGACCGCCAACCACGCGTTCGACCGCGCCACCGGCACCAAGTGGCTGACCCGATCCCCGACCGGCTGGCTCGCCGGCAAGCTGGCCGCGCCGACGGTGGTCAACCGGTACGCCCTCACCTCCGCCAACGACTCCGCCGGACGCGACCCGCGGGACTGGACCCTGCAGGGCTCCAACGACGGGCTGGACTGGACGGACCTGGATCGGCGTACCGGGGAGAGCTTCCCGCAGCGCTTCCTCACCCGGCAGTTCACCGTCGACAACACAGTGGCCTACCAGCACTACCGGCTGAACATCACTGCGAACAGCGGTGAGCCGCTGACCCAGCTGGCCGAACTGTGGCTGATCGGCACCGACGCCGGGCCGGCGCCGGAGACGCAAGTGCAGCAGGCGAAGATCGACGTGCTCGACCGGGACCACCCGGCATCTGAGAGCCTGCCGCTGAACTGGACCCGATCCGACCAGTGGATCAACTGGAACCCGAGCCCGGTCGGCCGGGTACACATCGTCGCCCAGGTCGACGAGTCCAGCTACGACCCCGGGATCAGCGGCAACGGGCCGTTCCACCCGGTCGCCTGGTGCCACGACTACGACGGTGGCCGGTCGTTCTACACCGGCATGGGCCGCACCGAGGCGAGTTGGGTGCGGGACCAGCAGTTCCGCGACCACATCCTGGGCGCGATCCGGTGGACCGCCGGCACCGTCCGCGGCGACTGTCAGGCGACGATCGCCGCCAACTACCGGGTGGAACGACTGACCGGCACCAACCAGACGGGTCAGATGGATCAGATCGGCGAACCGCACGGCCTGACCATCGCCCCGGACGGCACGGTCTTCTACATCGGTCGCGGCGCCTGCGCCTCCGGTGCGATCCCCGACTGGTCGAACCCGGACGTCGGCAAGGGCTGCGGCACCATTCACCAGTGGGATCCGCGGACCAGGCAGGTGAAACTGCTGACCACCCTGGAGGTGATGGGCAACCGGGGCAGCGGCAGCGAACTCGTCAAGAACGAGGAAGGGCTGCTCGGTATCACGCTGGATCCGGCATTCGAGGAAAACGGCTGGTTCTACGTCTACTGGATGCCGCACGAGTCGATCGATCTGGAGAACCGGATCGGCCAACGGACCATCTCCCGCTTCACCTACGACCACGACGACGCGTCGATCGACCAGGAAACCCGCAAGGATCTGCTCAACTGGGACACCCAGATCCACAGCTGTTGCCACGCCGGGGGTGGGATGACCTTCGACAACGACGGCAACCTGTACGTCGGCACCGGCGACTCGAATTCGTCCGGCGGTTCCAGCGGCTACTCCGGCAACAACTGGACCCAGGAGTACGCCGGCGTCTCGTTCCAGGACGCCCGACGCACGGCAGGCAACACCAACGACCTCAACGGCAAGATCCTGCGGATCACCCCACAGCCGGACGGGACGTACCAGGTCCCGCCGGGGAACCTGTTCACCGGCGAGGAGGGCGGCGGTGACAAGGCCCGTCCGGAGATCTACGTCATGGGGGTACGCAACCCGTCCCGGATCGCCTGGGACCCGGTCAACAACTGGCTGACCGCTGCCTGGGTCGGCCCGGACGCCAGCACCGCCAACCCCGAACTGGGGCCGGCGAAGTACGAACACGCCACGATCATCACCTCGGCCGGCAACCAGGGCTGGCCGTACTGCATGGGCAACCGGCAGCCGTACCGCGACCGCAGCAACGACGACGCCACCGTGCTGACCGGCTGGTACGACTGCACCAACCCGCGCAACACCTCGCCGCGCAACACCGGTCTGGTGGACCTCCCACCGGTCCGTGACAGCATCATCTGGTACTCACCGCAGGGCGGCGGGCCGGTGTACCCGACCCGCACCGACGGCAGCGGTCTGCCGTCGTACGTCCCGGGCGAGGAGACCTTCACCCGGCCGTACCTGCGTGGTGGTGGCCAGGCCGTGATGGACGGACCGACCTACCACCGTTCCGAGGTCGACCCGGCCAGTACGGTGGCCTGGCCGGCCTACTGGAACGGCAAGTGGTTCATCGGTGACCAGTCCAACTCCGGCAACCGGGTGGCGGTCACCGTCGACCCGGCGGTGGTGCCCGACCAGGGAGCACCGGCCTTCGGCGAGGACCTGCGGGCGATCATCCCGGGCGGCAGCGGCGGCACCCAGCTACAGTCCTGGATGGACGCGAAGTTCGGCCCGGACGGGGCGCTCTACCTGCTGGACTACGGCGGCGGCTTCTTCACGCTGCACGGCAACCAGAAGCTGATCCGGATCGTCTACGACGGGGGCGGCCCGCAGGACGCCTCGGCCCGGGTACCGGACCCCAGCGAACCCCGTACGGTTGCCTTCTCCAGCCACCGGGCCGGTGGCGTCGCCTGGGAGTGGACCTTCGGCGAGGGCAACCGGGTCTCGAACCAGCCGCATCCGACGCACACCTACCGGAGGCACGGCCGGTTCGAGGCAAAGGTGAAGATCACCTACGCCGACGGCGAGGTGGTCGGGCACACGGTGGTCGTGGACACCGGATGCGACGCCCCGGACGCCAGGGACACCGTCTGGCTGCTGGATGCCGACACCGGCGTACCGAACAACGCGGCGGCGGCCGGGTGCACCGTCAACGACCTGATCGACGATGAGCGGGAGTGGCCCAACCAGGGGTCGTTCACCAGCCACCTCGACGAGGTGCTGGCGCAGCTCACCGACGACGGGGTACTCGACGACGACCAGGCGGCGACGCTGCGGGCGGCGGGTGCG
The DNA here is from genome assembly GCF_048060115.1 of Micromonospora sp. LOL_023. Classification (NCBI taxonomy): domain Bacteria; kingdom Bacillati; phylum Actinomycetota; class Actinomycetes; order Micromonosporales; family Micromonosporaceae; genus Micromonospora; species Micromonospora sp. LOL_023. The sequence goes on along the minus strand of NZ_JBHMIM010000028.1, from coordinate 82,551 downwards.
GACTCACCGATCGGCCGGACCGGCGGCTACCGGTCGCTGTTCGACGGCACCGGCCACTCGCTGGCCGACTGGCGTCAGGCCCCCGGCGGCACCTTCAAGCTTTTGCCGGACGGCTCGATCAGCACCTCCGGCGGGCTGGGCATGCTCTGGTACGGCAAGGAGGAGTTCGCCGACTACTCACTGCGGCTGCAGTTCAAGGACGTGTCACCCGGCACGGTCCGGGCCAACAGCGGGCTGTTCGTCCGGTTCCCGGACCCGACGGTGCCGGTGGACGAACGACCCGAGGACAGTTGCGGCACGATCGGCTCGGCCCGCAGTTCCCAGGCCTGGGTGGCGATCTACTGCGGTCACGAGATCCAGCTCTACGACGGCACCACCGGGGAGACGCAGAAGACCGGATCGGTCTACAACTTCCAGCCCAACGATCTGGAGCAGGCCCGGCCGACACCGAAGGACGAGTGGAACGACTACGAGATCCGGGTCGTCGGACAGCGCTACACGATCATCCGCAACGGGGTGACGATCAACGAGTTCGACAACATCCCGGGCAAGCAGTCGTCGCGCTCCGGTGACCCGTCGACGGACCTTCGCCAGTTCGTCAGCGGATTCATCGGCCTGCAGAACCACGGCACCAGCGATGTGATGGAGTTCCGCAACATTCGGTTGCGAACGCTGTAGCCCGGTCGCGTCGGGCGCGGGCGCGGGCGCTGTCGCCCCGCGCCCGACGCGCGGCCCGTCGGGACGATCGGCGGATCGAACCGCGGGCCGGCGGAACTGCGGCTTCCGTCGGTCGGCCGTGGCCGCGGGTCGCGGCGCGGGGAACAAGCCGAACATCTCCTCCGGCACGCCTTCGGTGTTCTTCGCGTACCGCCCGTACGCGGTCGGGTACGCACCCGATTACGCGCAGGCTGGACATCATGCCCAGCGGCGATGAAGTTCAGCAGCACCGGCCCGGCTGTCACCCGTACGGGCCGGGTTCACCGCCCGGCTGCCGGCACCGGGTCCCGTTCGACCCGCTGATCGTTCGCCGGGCCGGGCGGTGGGCCCGGGGCCTTGCCCGACCCGGGAAGGACCCGCGCGGCGGCCTCCAGGACCCGCTTCAGCCGCGACGCCACCGGACGTTCGATCAGCCGATGGATTCCGTACGCGAAGACCGCCATGGCGCCGACGAGGCCCAGCACCAGCACCCAGCGCAGCACCAGCGACGGTGCGAACAGTTCCCCGAACCAGGCCAGTATCACGAAACCGACGTTGCCGTGCACCAGGTAGAGCGGATAGGTCAGGGATCCGGCGACGGAGAACCATGGGCGGCCCACCGGTGTGGTGACCCCCAGCGCGACCAGCAGCATCACCAGATAGATCAGCCAGATCACCACCACGATGACCCAGGGATGGAACGGGACCTCGTACCGGTCCGCGACGTCGCCGGCGAACCCGATCCCCCGGTAGAGGGCGTTCGCGTACGACAGCACCAGGATCACCGCCAGCTCCCAGGTCATCCCGAACCTGTGGACCAGCCCCAACGCCATCCCGGCGATGAAGTAGTGGGCGAACGTCGTCTGTAGGAGCACCTCCGCGACCGAGGGCAGCAGACCTACCTGCAGCAGGCCGGTCAGCACCAGCCAGCCCCAGAGCGTGTTGAGCACCCGCCGGCGGGTCAACCCGATGCAGGCGAGGACGAACACCACCACGTAGAATCGGATCTCGGCCCAGAGCGTCCAGTAGACGACGTCGATGTCTGCCACGTTGAGCGCCGGATGCACCATCGTGAGGTTCGCCAGATACTGCCAGAGGCTGACCGGGAACGCGCCCGACAGGACGCTGACCAGGGCCGTGAGGGTGACAGCGAACCAGAAGGCGGGGTAGAGACGCACGATCCGCGAGATCACGAACTTGCTGGGCCGACGGCCCCACGCGCTCAGCAGGACGACGAACCCGCTGATCATGAAGAACAGGTCGACACCGAGATACCCGTACCGGGCGACCTCGCCGAAGGTCGGAAACGCCAGCGAGGTGTGGCCCTGCATCCATCCGGTGAAGGTGTAATGGAAGATGACGACGAAGACAGCTGCCAGAATCCTCAGCAGGTCGAGTTCGTACAGCCGTCTCATGCCTGGACTCGCTGTTCTGTAGGGGCGGGGCGGCTACCTGCGCGTCCCCCGACCGACCGGAGTCGTCAGACCTGGCCCGACGTGACCGGCATGCCCGCCGTCGGCAGGGTGCGCCCGCCCTCGATCAGGATGTCGAGCAGCTGCGGAAAGCCAAGGCCGGCCTGCTGCCAGATCCGGGGGTACTGGGAGGCGTTGGTGAAACCCGGGAAGGTGTTGACCTCGTTGACCACCGGCTCGATCGGGGCGGACCCACCAGCAGCGTCCACCTGCGACCCGATACCATCCACTCGCGACGCCACCACGGCGGCTCCAGGCAGGAAGAAGTCGACCCGGAGCAGGCCACGGCAGCCCAGCGATTGAAATGCCTGCACCGCCCGGTCCTGCAACAGTTGGGTGGTGACCGGATCCAGGGCGGCCGGGATGTGAAACACGGCGCTGCCGTCGTACTTGGCGTCGTAGTCGAAGAACGCGGCATCGGCCACGATCTCCAACGGCGGTCCGGCCACGACCCTACCGTCGGGGTACTGCAGGACGGCCACGTCGATCTCCCGACCGGACACGGCCTGCTCCACCAGGACCTTCTCGTCGACCTGCCAGGCCTTGTCGAGTGCGGCGGGCAGCTGCGACCAGCTCTCCACGCGGGACACGCCCAGGCTGGAGCCGGCCCGCGCGGGCTTGACGAAGACCGGCAGCCCCAGCCGCCGCTGGTCCTCCTGCGAGAGCTCGTCACCGGGCCGCAGCGTCACCGCGGCGGCGGTACGCAGGCCATCCGCGGCGAGCAAGGTCTTCGTCATCGCCTTGTCCATGCCGGCCGCGCTGGCCAGAACCCCGTTGCCGACGTACGGGACGTTCAGCCACTCCAGCATCGACTGGACCGTGCCGTCCTCGCCGTAGGGGCCGTGGAAGGCGGGAAAGACCACGTCCTGGCCGCACAGCATCGACAACGCCGCCGGCAGGGTGGCCGGCTCGCCGTCGATCGACCAGCTCCCGTCCCGGCCGATGAGCACCTGGGTGACCTGGTAGGTCGCCGGGTCGAGGTGGGCGACGATGCTTTCGCCCGAGCGCCGGGACACCTCGTGCTCACCGCTGCGGCCACCCGACAGGACGGCTATCCGGATGCTCATACGATCGTTGCCTCCGTGTTGACGTACCTGCGTGCCACTCTGGCGCCGATACCGGTGAGGATCTCGTGCGGGTTGGTGCCGGCCCAGCGCGCCCAGTCCGCCACGGACGGGGCGGCGTCGGGCGCCGCGTCGTCGTCGCTGCCGAAGACGACGACGGTGTCGCCGAGCGCCACCGACAGTTCACCAGCGTCGACCACGCACTGGTCCATAGCGATACGACCGACGATCGGCCGGCGCGTGCCGGCCAACTGTACCGCCGCGCGCCCTTCTGCGGTGCGGGGCAGCCCGTCGCCGAACCCCAACGGCAGCAGAGCCAACGTCGTCGACCGGTCGGTGACGTGGCGCAGTCCGTAGGAGACGCTGGTGCCCGCCGGCACCCGTTTCACGTTGACCACGGTGGACCGCAGGGTCATCGCCGGCCGCAGGGCGACGGCGCTGGTTCGGGTGCTTTGCGACGGGTGCACCCCGTAGAGCGCGATGCCGATCCGACACAGGTCATAGCGGGTCTCGGCAGCGGTCAGCGCCGCCGCCGAATTCGCCAGGTGCAGCAGCGCCGGGTCCAGGCCGGCGCGGCGGGCCACCCGCACCGCCTCTTCGAAGGCCGCGACCTGCTGGGCGATGCTCGGGCAGTCGGGCACCTCGGCGTTGGTCAGGTGTGACCAGACCGCCCGGACCTGGACGGTCCCCTCGATCTCGTACCTGCGGGCGGCGCTGGTGAGGTCCGACCAGTCCGCGCTCACGGCACCGTTACGGGACAGCCCGGTGTCGGCCTTGAGCTGGACCACCGCTGGCGCGCCCAGGTCACGTGCCGACCGGGCGACCGCGTCCAGGTGCGATCCGGTTGATACCGCGATGTCCACCGACGCGGCGATCAGCGCCGTGAAATCCTCGTCGGGACGGTGCAGCCAGCTCAGCACCGGGGCGCCGATCCCGGCGGACCGCAGGGCGAGCGCCTCCGTGGCCGAGGTGACACCGAGCCAGGTCGCACCGGCACCGAGCGCCGCCCGCGCCACCTCGAAGGCGCCGTGACCGAAACCGTTCGCCTTCACTACGGCGAGTACCGGGGTTTCGGCGACCGCCGTGATGGTGCGCACGTTCGCCCCGATAGCAGCCAGATCGACCACGGCTTCGGCGAGTGCGCGGGCGGGCGTCACCACGGCGTGCGGACCGGGGCGGGGTCCTTCGTCCGGCACTGATCCCTCCCGTGGGCGAAACAACTACCAGGGGTTACCGCATCCCTGCGAATCGAAGTGGTGCTCCTGTCGGCGGCGCGGCGCCACTATACCGCTGGCCACGACCGCGGCGACGGTGGCCACGGCCAGCCGCGGATCAGTTCGTGAACCGTGGCCCACCGTGACCGTCGGGCCGGCCGGCCGGAACTCATTGACAGATCAAGATGTCGCCGTTGAGGATGAGTCCACCAGTCGGTCTCGGTAACCAACCGGTCACGCCAGCACCCGGCAACTCGCCCTGTTCCCACCCCAGATCAGTGGCAACCCAGGTGAAAGGTACGAACATGCACCCATCCCGACTGCCGCAGTGGCGTCGACACCTGGCCGCGGCCACCGCTGCGGCCACCGCCGTCGTCCTCCTGGCCGGGCCGGCCACCGCCGTGCCCACCGACGTTCCCGACTCCACTGGCGACAACGCCGTCCACTCGGTCCTCGAACGCTTCGCCGGTGAGCGAGCCAGCGTCGTGGAGGTCGTCGTGGCCGACCGCGACGAGCTCGACGGGCTCGTGGCGACCGGGGTCGACCTCGACCACCATGTCTCCCAGACCGCCGCCGGCATCGTGGTGCACGCCGTGGTCACGCCGAACGAGCTCGACGTGTTGCGGACCCTCGGCTACGAGATCGGCGCGACCCTGCACGACGCGGCCGACACCGATGCCCGGATCGCCGAACGCGAGGCGATCATCGCCGCGAACGAGGCGGCGAACGAGGCGTTCACCGCCCGCGTCGAGCAGAGCTCCAGCACCTCCGATGTGAAGATCATCCGGGCCGACTACTACACCTCCGGCACCAGTCAGGTGCTGTCGGTCGAGGCCAAGTGGGCCCAGGGACAGACCGTCGGCACCTCGTTGACCGTCACCCGCGACAGCGGTCCGGGCACCGAGCTGGGCTCCGGAGGTAGCCAGACCATCTCGCGCTTCGTCGACGCCGGGGTCTACCTCTACCACCGGGGAGCCGCCACGGTGGGCGCCCGACCCGACCGGATCCAGATCGTCAGCCCGACCGGTGACGTGGCGCAGGTCCAGGTCAAGGAGTGGCTACCGATCTCCGACGACGCGCCCGAGGGCCCGGGCTACCAGAAGGACTTTGTCACCAGCTATCTCACCCCGACCGAGTTGTACGCCCGGATCAAGGCGCTCGCCGACGAGTTCCCGCACCTGGCCGAGGTCGTCGAACTGCCGTACAAGACCAACGGCTACCGGCGCAAGGCGCAGGTGGTGCTCGGCACGGCGACCACGAACCGGGTCGCGGTCGACTCACACGCCTGGGGTCACGAGGGCGGCAACGACCTGACCGTCGAGGTGGTCGACCCCGGCGCCGCCGACCGGAGCATCGAGGTCACCGTCGCCGGCCCGGCGATCCGGGTCAGCCTGGGCACCGACGGCGCGGGCACCCCGACCAGCACCGCGGCACAGGTCGCCGCGGCGATCAACGCCAACGCCGGCGACCTGGTCAAGGCCTACACCTACCGGGGCAGTGTCGGCGACGGCGTGGTCGCACCGGCCGCCCCGACACCGCTGTCGGACAACCTCAGCGCGCCGGAGTCCGTCTCACGCGACCCGCACCCGGTGTACGCGCTACGCATCGGCAAGTACCGCGACGGTTCCCGCACCGGCGTGCTCGCCTACGCCCAGGAGCACGCCCGGGAGTGGGTGCCACCGCTGGTCACGATCGAGACCGCCGAGCGGCTGCTGCGCAACCACCAGACCGACGAGAAGACCAGACAGCTGCTGCGTTCGTTGGACATCTGGATCGCCCCGTCGATCAACCCGGACGGCGGGCACTACTCGTTCTACGACTTCGCCTCCCAGCGGCGGAACATGACCAACCACTGCGCCGACGGCGGTACCACCGACGCGCTGGCCCGCAACTCCTGGGGCGTGGACAACAACCGCAACTACACCGAATACAGCCTCTTCGACGGCTACTCGGGTGCCTCCACCAGCTGCACCAGCGACGTCTTCGCCGGCCCGGGTGAGCTCTCCGAGCCGGAGAACAGGAACCTGGACTGGCTGGCCAACCGGGCGAACATCAAGTTCTCGATGAACCTGCACTCCTCCGGCAACTACTTCATGTGGTCACCAGGCTCGTACGCCACGCCGGGCCGGACCTCCGCACCCCGGCCGACCCTGGCCGAGGAGTCGTTCTTCTGGGGTGCCTCGTCGCGGATCCTGACGTCGATCAAGCGGCACCGAAACCTGGCGGTCACCCCGGCCCGGACCGGCCCGATCTCCGACGTGCTCTACTCGGCCGCCGGCAACTCCGGCGACATGCTCTGGTACAAGTACGGGATCTACGCGTGGAACTTCGAGGTGGGCACCTCTTTCCAGCCGACCTGGACCGAGGCGCACGAACAGACCATGGAGTACTCCAACGGGCTGGTCGAGCTGATGAAGGTCGCGCGGGACTACGACAAGGATCTGAAGCGACCGACCAGCAGCCTGGTCACGGCGCCCAGCGCGACCACCGGAATGGTCGACATCCGGTTCGAGGTGAGCGAGCCGGCAGCGGTGTTCTACACGCTGGACGACAGCAAGCCAACGTTCGAGTCGACACTTTACGCCTCCGCCGGTGTCCGGGAGGGGGCGGAGACACTGACGGTGCCGTACGGCACCAAGATCTCCTGGTTCTCGGTCGATTCCGCCGGCAACATCGAGCGGGCCTACCGGCCGGACGACATCGACTCGAAGACCTGGAACCGGGGATTCGCGATCATCTCCGACAGCTGATCGGAAACCGGACGGCGTTCACCGCGCCGGCCGTGGCGCCTGCTGCCACGGCCGGCGCGCCGCACTGACCACGGCAACCGTCGCACCTGCGGTGACCGTGGCAACCTGTTGCCAAGTTCTGCCATGCTCGCGAGGTGAGCATCGGCCAGCCGCCACGTGGGACCCGCCGCCGACGCAGCGGCCCCACCCTGCGCTTCGCACTCGGCGTCGCGGCGGTCGTCGCCGTCGGGATCGCCGTCACCGTCGGCGTGCCGATGCTGCGCGAGCCCGGACCACGCCCACTGTTCCAGCTTCCGGTGCCGTGCGGGGAGAGCTGGCAGCTCGGCACCTACCCCGGCCACGACGACTACGACGTCGACCTGTTCCCCACCGGGGGCGACTCCTGGGGCCGCCCGGTGCTCGCCTCCGCCGCCGGCACGGTCACCGTCTCGGGCGTCAACGGATCGGTGGGTGGGCGGACCGAGCAGAACCCGCAGGGCCCCAGGGGCCGCGGCGGCGGTTACTGGGTGAAGATCGACCACGGCGGTCGGTGGGAGACCCAGTACCTGCACCTGCTGGAGGCGCCGATGGTGAGCGCCGGCCAGCAGGTCGCCGGTGGCCAGCAGATCGGGCTGGTCGGCAGTACCGGCAATTCCGGCGCTCCGCATCTGCACTACGAGCAGCGTCGGGGCTGGCAGAAGGTCGAGACCTACTTCGACGGCCTCCCCTCGGGCATCACCCACGACGACTACGAGTACACCGTGACGCTCACCAGCAACAACTGTTGAGTCTGCCGGCCAGTCGGCGGCTGCCGCTCGCCCCGCCTGGCGTGGCACCGGGAGAAGTGCAACTGGGCACGGTCGCATACCGCTCAACCGACCACTGGCACCGGCGCCTCGCGGTTAGGCCAGGCGTTGTGCCGTTACCTATCAGTGCGTTCTAGCAAGCGCACGGTCCGCCACGTCGAACCACCAGCTCACCGGACGAGGACCGGAGTTGGCACCAGATGTCGACGGGCCGACGGGACCCGGCTAACATTTCCAAGTCTGGATCTGCTGGCGCGATCCACCAGGCACCGACCACACGTACGTCCGTGCAGGGAGCCTTCATGCGCCTCAGATACCACTCGTCTCACCGACCCCGCCGGCTGGCCGCGATCGCCGCAACCGGCGCGGCCGCGCTCATCGCCTCGGTCGCCCTCGCCCCGTCGGCCGCCGCCGAGACCGTCGTCCTGGCCAACGACTTCGAGTCCGGCTCGTACGCTCCGTGGAGTCCTCGCGGCGACGTGAGTCTCGCCATCAGCGACGAGGGTCGCGGCAGCTCCGCCAGCCTGTCGGTCACCGGCCGGACCGCCGACTGGCAGGGCCCGGCGACGAGCGCGACCGAGCTGTTCTCCCCCGGCGTCACCTACTCGGTGACGGCCTGGGCGAAGCTGCCCGCCGGCACCGGAGGGTCCACCGGCATCCACTTCACCGTCGAGGCCACCCCGGCCGCCGGCGGCGACAACACGTACACCTGGATCGGCGACAACGTCACCACGACCGCCGGAAGTTGGGTACGCATCGGTGGCTCGTACACGATGCCGGCGGGTCTGTCCTCGGCGACCGTGTACGCGGAGGCAGCCGGGACCACCCCGTTCCTGCTCGACGACGTACTTGTCACCGCCCCCGACGCCGCGCCCGGTGTCGTCACGGTCACCGCCGTCGACTTCGAGGACGGCAGCACCGGCACCTGGACCGCCAGCGGCGAGCCCACCCTCACCGTGCTGGACGACGAGGACGGCAGGATCCTGCAGGTCAGCGACCGGTCCGAGGGATTCGACGGGCTGCAGAGTCCCGCCGGCATCTACTCCCCCGGTGTCACCCACACCTTCACCCTGCGCGCCCGGCTGGCACCGTACGGACCGGACTCCTCGGGCTTCCGGTTCGTGATGAAGCCGGACTACACCTGGATCGGCGACACCACGATCACCGCTGCCGGCTGGACCACGGTGACCGGCGAGTTCACCGTTCCCGCGGACGCCGACCCGGCCGGGTACCAGGTCTACCTGGAGGCAGCCGAGGCCACCGCGACGTACCTGGTCGACGACATCACGGTCACCGCGCCGAGTGACGGACCCGGCGGTCCACCGCCGGGCACCATCGTCGTCGACAGTGACTTCGAGGACGGCCTCGACGGTTGGCAGCCGCGCGACGGTGGCCCGGGTGCGCCGACGGTGGCGCTCACCGACATCGCCCACGGCGGCGCGGCAGCCGCACTGGTCACCGACCGGGTCAATCAGGGCGCCGGCATCGGCCGGGACGTCACCACCGAGTTCGAGGCGGGTGTCGGCTACGAGATCAGCGCGTGGTTGCGCTTCGCCGACGGTCAGCCGGTCGACGAGATCTGGTTGAGCCTGGCCACCACCTCGGGCGGCAGCGAGTCGTTCAGTACCCTCGCCCAGTTCGAGACGATCGGCAACGGCGGCTGGACCGAGGTCTCCGCGACTTTCACCGCACCGGCCTTCGACACCGCGTTCATGTACTTCGAGACCAGCTGGCAGGGCTCGGACGTCACCGGCAACACCAGCGACTTCCTCCTCGACGACGTCGTGGTCCGGGTGCCGGACCCGCCGGTGGTCGAGGACCTGACCGGCATCTACCAGACCACCGAGTTCCCGGTGGGGGTCGCGATCGACAGCCGGGAGACCGTCGGGGTCGCCGCAGAGCTGCTGACCCGGCACTTCAACAACATCACGCCGGAGAACCACATGAAGCCGGAGGCGTGGTACGACGACGAGCGCACCTTCCGGCCGCACGACCAGGCGATCGCCATGATGGACTTCGCCCAGGCCAACGATCTCGGCGTGTACGGACACGTCCTGGTGTGGCACAGCCAGACCCCGGCGTGGATGTTCCAGGACGCGGCCGGTGAGCCACTGACCACGTCCGCAGCCGACCAGCAGGTGCTGCGCGACCGGATGCGCGAGCACATCTTCGCCGTGGCCGAATCGCTCAGTGATCGGTACGGGCCGTTCGGCTCGGACACCAACCCGATGAACGCCTTCGACGTGGTGAACGAGGTGGTCAGCGACAGCGGCGAGTACGCCGACGGGCTGCGGCGCAGCGAGTGGTACCGGATCCTCGGCGAGGAGTTCATCGACCTGTCGTTCCAGTACGCCGAGGAGGCGTTCAACGACGTGTACGCCGTACCCGGCACCGACCCGGTCACCCTGTTCGTCAACGACTACAACACCGAGCAGAGCGGCAAGCAGACCCGGTACAAGGCACTCGTGCAGCGGCTGCTGGACCGGGGCGTGCCGATCGACGGGGTGGGCCACCAGTTCCACGTGTCGCTGGCCACGCCGGTCGCCAACCTGGAGACGGCGTTGGCGACCTTCGCCGAGCTGCCGCTGATCCAGGCGGTCACCGAGCTCGACGTCACCACCGGCACCCCGGTGAGCGAGGCCCGGTCGATCGAGCAGGGCTACTTCTACCGCGACGCGTTCCGGATCTTCCGGGCGTACGCCGAGGACCTGTTCGTCGTCACGGTCTGGGGGCTCAACGACGGGCGGTCGTGGCGGTCCGGCAACGGCGCGCCGCTGATCTTCAACGACGACTTCCAGGCCAAGCCGGCGTACTACGGCACGGTCGACGCCGACCTGCCGGCCCGGCCGCGGACCGCGAACGTCTTCGCCGGTGAGGTCGCGCTGACCCCCGGCGTGACCTCGGCGCTGGACTGGAGCAAACTCCCGCTGCACCTGGTGGAGGACGTTGCCGGGTTCCAGCTGCGGTGGACGGCCGAGACACTGACCGCGTTCGTGACGGTCACCGACGACGCGGCCGACGCCGGCGACGGGGTCGACTTCGTGCTGGCGGGCGAGACGTACCGGGTGGCCCGCGACGGCTCGGGCGACGTGCCCGCAGTGGCGACCGAACGGGCCGGGGGCTACGACCTCGTCGCGCAACTGCCGCTGACCGCAGCCACCGATGGTGACACCGTCACCCTCGACGTGCAGGTCAGCGTCGACGGGACAACTGCCGGGTGGAACACCCCGGGCGCGGTGGGCACGCTCACCCTGGTCGAGGAGCTGTCCTACCTGGAGGTGAAGCTGGCCGCGGCGGCCCCGGTCGTCGACGGCGCGGTGGATTCCGGTTGGACCGAGGCCGGGGTGGTCACCACCGACAAGGAGGTCTCCGGCACCGGCGGTGCGATCGCCACCGTACGGACGCTGTGGCGGGACCGGACGCTGTACGTGCTGGCCGAGGTGGCGGATCCGGTGGTGGACGTCTCCGGTTCCGATCCGTGGACGCAGGACTCGGTGGAGATCTACGTCGACGCCGGCAACGTCAAGAACGGCGCCTACCGCTACGACGACATGCAGGTGCGGATCAACGCCGACAACGTCGTGTCCTTCGGCACCGGCGACGAGGGGTTCCAGGCGGCCCGGGTCCGCAGCGCCACGGCACGCACCGACGGCGGCTACACCGTCGAGGCGGCGATCAGTCTGCTCGAGTACGGCGGCCTCGGCACGTTCCACGGCCTGGACTTCCAGGTCAACGACGCCTCCGACGGTGCCCGTACGGCGATCCGCAACTGGGCCGAGCCCGACGGCGTCGGCTACCAGACGACCGCCCGTTGGGGGGTCGGCCGACTGGTCTCGGACTCCAACGTGGAATTCACGGTGCGGCGATTCACGCAGTGGGATTCGGACAGCGGCGGCGGCTACTGCGCCGAGATCGTCGCCACCAACGGATCCGACCGGCCGGTCGACTGGGCCGGGGTCGTCGACCTCGAAGGCGACATCTACACCGCGTGGAACTTCGAGCGGGACCACATCGCTGGTGACACCTACCGGATCAACGGGGTGGCCTGGAACAAGACCCTGAAGGCCGGTGCCAGCACGTTCAGCGTCGGCTACTGCGCCACCTAGTGACCGGGACGGGGACCGCACCGCGGTCCGGGTGACCGGACCGGATCCCGGACGAGGGCCGTACCTGTCGTCGAAGGACGTCTGGTACGGCCCTCGTGGTCGACCGGGCCGTCGTCGACGCCGTTGCCAGCCCGGCGGGGGCGGCATAACATCAGAAACAACCAAGCACTTGCTCGTCCTCGACATCGACGTCCCCGGGAGCCCCGATGGCCCGCACCTACCTCGGGCACGTCCTGCCCGACCGCCTGGCCGACAAGATCGATCCGACCTGCACGGCGCTGCTCATCGTCGACATGCAGAACGACTTCGCGCACGACGACGGCCACTGCGCGAAGGCGTTCGGCAAATCGATGGTGACCGGCTTCCAAGGCGTGGTCGCCCCTATCGCCCGACTCGCCGCGGCGGCCCGGACCGCTGGCGTACCGGTGCTCTACTGCCGGGTGGCGCAGGAACCGGACGGGTCGCTCGCCTCGCCGGTCTGGCTCGCCGACAACCTGCGGTACGGATTCGAGCCCCTGCACTGCATGCGCGGAACCTGGGGCTGGGAGATCGTCGACGAACTCACCCCGCAACCCGGCGACGCCGTGTTCGAGAAGACCCGGCGCAGCGCCTTCGTCGGCACCCCACTGGAGAACCTGCTCCGCAGCCGCGGCATCCGCGGCATCGTCGCCACCGGAATCGCCGGCACCGGTTGTGTGGAGTCCACCGTCCGGGACGCGATCGAGCGGGACTTCTTCACCATCGTGGTGGCCGACTGCGTCGCCAACAACAACACGGAACTGACCGCGGCCTGCGAGCCTGCCTTCCGTGCCATCCTGGCGCCGCAGGACTGGACCACCAGCGAGCAGGTCATCGCGATCTGGAGCGGCACCGGCACCGGCACCGGCTAGCCGAACCGGGTGGCGGCGTCCGCCCGCAACCGGGCCTTGTCCGTCTTGCCACCCGCGCTCAGCGGCAACTCGTCCATCGTAACCAGCCGCTCCGGCCACTCGTACTTGGAGATGCCCCGGCCAGCCAGGTCGGCGCGGAGTTCGTCCAAGGTCAAATCGGTGCCATCGGTCGTCACCACGTACGCGCAGGCACGCTCACCGAGGACATCGTCGGCGGCCGGCACCACCGCGACCTGGGCGACCCGCCCGCACGCGCCCACCGCCTCCTCGACCGCCAGCACGCTGATGTTGTGCCCGCCACGGATGATGAAGTCCGCCACCCGGCCGGTCACCGTCAGGTAACCGGCCGGGTCGATCCGGACCAGGTCCCCGGTGAGCATCCAGCCCTGCGGGTGGAACAGCTGTTGGTTGGCGGGCGCGTCGTCGTAGTAACCGGGTGTCAGGCCGGGGCCACGGGCGGCGCACTGACCCGGCCCGCCCGAGGCGGTCACGTCGATGCCATCAGCGTCGAACAACCGTACCCGCATCTGCGGGATCACCCGTCCCGCCGTACCGAGTCTTTGATCCCGGTCGTCGTCGACCCGGGTGACGCTGATCGGTCCGGCCTCGTTGGAACCGTAGAACTGCAGCACGGCACAACCGGTCTCCTTCTCGAACCGGGCCGCCCGGTCGGCGGGCACCCGTTCCCCACCGGTGAACAGCACCCGCAGCGAGGACAGGTCCCGGCCCGGGGATCCAGCGGCATTGAGCATCATGACGAACTGGCTGGTCACCGCGGCAAGCACGGTGACTCGATGCCGTTCGATCAGTCTCCAGGTCTGCTCCGCGTCGAACTCCTCCGCCAGCACGGTGGGGTAGCCGTACATGGTCGGTACCACATGCGCGCTCCACTGGCCGAAGCCGTACGGGGCGGGCAGCACACTGGCGAACACCTCGCCGGGGCCGAACCGGGCCGCCTCGGCGGCGAGCGGCCCGAAGTACTTACGGGTGTTCATCGTCTGCATCACGCACTTGGGCAGCCCGGTCGTGCCCGACGTGGAGTTCAGGAAGAACAGGTCGTTGGCACCCAGACCCCGGCCGGCGATCGCAGCGGCGGCGGTGGCCGGGTCGGGCAGCGTCAGATGCCGGCCGTCGCGGACCAGGGTCAGTTTGCCGGCGGCGGTCAGATCCACTGTGAGGTGCGCCGGCCCGTCCGCCTCGCCGACGCCGGTCCGCAGTTCGCCGACCAGTTCGGCGGCGTCGCGACCCCGGTGCACCGCACGGGTCAGCAGCACCGCCGCCCGGGTACGCCGGACCAGATGCCGGACCTCCGCCGTACCGGCGCGTGGCCCGATGCCGACCGTCACCAGGCCGGCCTTCTGCGCCGCCAGGTAGGCGACGTGGACCAGCGCGCCGCCGGTGAGCAGGGTGGCGACCCGGTCCCCGGGTCGCAGGCCGGCCAGCGCGTACCCACCGGCCAGTCGGGTGCTGAGCGCGTCGTACGCCGACCAGCTCAGGGTGGCGTCGGTAGCGATGAACGCCGGGGCGTCGGGGCGGGCCGCGGCGTGGCGGGCGACCATCGAGGCGATCGTCTCGTCGTCCCAGTGCCCGGCCCGGGTGTACTCGTCGATGGTCGCCCGGTCGAAGACTGTCGAGCCGGCAGGATCGGTAGGGCCGGCAGGATCGGTGGCAGCGGTCATGAGTGGTCTCCCGGGGGTTCGCCGGTGGATGCGGGATCGGGCCACAGCGGCGCGAGCCGCTCGGCGATGGAGTCGAGTGCGGCCAACCGGTCCGCCGGGGTCGCCGGACAGCCGGACGTGGTGGGTGACCTGGTGCCCGGACCAGAGCAGGTCCAGCACCCGCGGCATCTCGTCGGTGCGGGCGCCCCGGGTGCCGAAGTCGGCGCCGAGTGCGGCGAACTCCTCGGCCATTCAGCCGACCCCGACGCCGAGGACGGCGCGGCCGGCGGACAGCTGTTGCAGACTGGCCCGGACGCGGGCGACATGGAACGGGTCCCGCAGCGGCAGGATCAGTACGCCGGCGCCGAGCCGGATCCGGGTGGTCCGGGTGGTCCGGGTGGTCCGGGTAGTCCGGGTGGTCCCGATGGTCCGGGCAGCCAGGTGTCCGAGCGTCACCGTCACGTCGGTCAGCGGGGTGCCCGGCCGGATACCGGGATCGTCGGATCCCCGGTACGGGTACGTGGGCGCGTAGTGGGCCGGCGTGACCACATGGTCGGCCAGCCACACGGTGTCGAAGCCGAGCTGCTCGGCGCGGATCGCGAGCGGCGCGTACTCCGGTGCCGGCAGTCCGAACAGTTGCAGGTCGAAGCGCATCAGTCGGCGCCGTCCGTCCGCTCGCGCATGCTGCGGGCGTCGTGCCCGGCCAGCGGGTCCGAGCCGACCTCGGCGTTGTGCGCGTGCGCGACATGGTGCAGCCCGAAGACCGAGTCCATGCCGGCGCGCAGGCCCATCAGGTCCTCGGCCTGGTTGACCGCCTTCTTGGTCAACGCCAGCCCGAGCCGGGGCATGGTGGCGATCCGAGCTGCCATGTCCATCGTGAATGGTTGCAGCTCCGCGCGGGGCACCACCCGGTTCACCATGCCGAGAGCCAACGCCCGCGCGGCGTCGACGCGCTCGCCGAGGTACAGGAACTCCTTGGCGAAGCGGGGTCCCATCACCCACGGATGGGCGAAGTACTCGACGCCCGGGATTCCCATCCGGACCACCGGGTCGGCGAACTGGGCGTCGTCGGCTGCGACGATCAGATCGCAGGACCAGGCGAGCATCAGGCCGCCGGCGATACATGCGCCCTGCACCATCGCGATGGTCGGCTTGGGTAGTTCCCGCCAGCGCCGGCACATCCCGAGGTACACCTCGGACTCTCGGGCGAAGCGGCTCTCCGCGCCGGTCTTGCCGACGTGGTCCCACCACAGCCCGGCGCGGCGGGGAAAGGTCCGGTCGACGTCGCGGCCCGGGGTGCCGATGTCGTGGCCGGCGGAGAAGTGTCTGCCGGCTCCGGCGAGCACGACGACCCGGATCTCGTCGTCGTCGGCCGCCCGGGCGAAGGCGTCGTCCAGGGCGTAGGTCATCGCCGAGTTCTGCGCGTTGGCGTAGCGGGGACGGTTCATGGTGACGACCGCCACCGGCCCGTCGGTGGTGTACCGAACCAGCTCGTCGGCGGATTCCGGCCGGTCGTCGGCGGGTGGTGGACTCGTGGCGTCGTCGGTCACGGTCGTCCTCCTGGGTCGGTGGTGGCGGCGGGTAGGCCGAGTGCGGTGCCGAGCCGATCGAGGTGGGCGTCGGTGCCGGCGGTCGCCGCACTGGTCGCCCAGACCCGTTTCGCGTACAGGTGCAGGTCGTACTCGACGGTGTAGCCGATAGCACCGTGGCACTGCAACGCGACCCGGGCGGTCCGCTCGGCGGCGTCGGAGGCGAGCAGGTAGCCGGCCGACACGTCAGCGGCCCGGGTGGCGGCACCGGTCGCGGCCGACCAGGCGGCGGCGAGCACCATCGGCGCGGCGAGTTCCAGGCCCAACAGGGCGTCGGCGAGTTGGTGCTTGACCGCCTGGAAACTCCCGATCGGCGCACCGAACTGGTGGCGGGTGCCGACGTGCGCGACGGTGAGGTCGAGCAGCCGGCGGCCGAGGCCGACCAGGTGTGCCGCCGCCGCCAGGGTGGCCCGGTCGGCGGTCAGCGCCAGCAGGTCGTCGCCGACGTCGAGCCGGGTGCTTACGGACGGGTCGGCAACGTCGTCGTCGATGATCCGCAGCGCGGCCCGTGATCCATCCACTGTCGGCACCGCAATGGTCGTGGCCCCGGCCAGCCGGATCAGCCGGGGCCCGCCCGGACCGTACGTCGACAGGGCCAGGTCGGCCCGTTGCCCGTACGGGACGAGTCCGGTCGGGCCGGCGAGGGCGATCCGGCAGCGGCCTTCGGTGAGGGCGGCGAGGTGTCCGCCCGGGTCGTCGAGGGCGGCGAGCAGCGGGCCGGCGACGGCGGCGGTCTCGGCCAGTGGCAGTGGCACCGCCGCGTACCCGGCGGCGGTGAGCACCGGCACCATGTCCACCTCGGTCAGTCCGAGTCCGCCGGCGGACTCGGGCACCATGGCGGCGAGCACGCCCATCTCGGCGAGGGCGGCCCAGAGCCGGTCCACCGGTTTATGGCCACCGCCGGGCCAGGCGGCCCGGACGACGGCCGGTGGACATTCGGCGGCGAGCAGGTCACCGACCGCGTCGCGGAGGGTGATCTGATCGTCGGTGAGGGCGAACCGCACGCCGCTCCCTTCTCAGCGTCGGGGCAGGCCGAGCAGTCGCTCGGCGACGATGCCGCGTTGGATCTCGTTGGTGCCGGCGTAGATCGGGCCGGCCAGGGAGAACTGGAAGCCTCGGGTCCAGCCGATGTCGAGCTCGGCGTCGGGCCCGAGTAGTTCGAGGGCGGTGCGGTGCAACGCGATGTCCAGCTCGGACCAGTGGATCTTGTTGAGGCTGGACGCCGCGCCCGGTGGGTCGCCGTCGAGCATCCGGGTCACCTGGGCCAGGGTGAACAGGTGGTACGCCCGGGCGCCGAGCCAGGCCCGTACCACCTGCTCGCGGAGCCGGCCGGTGAGTCGGTCCGGCCGGGTGCCGGCGAGCTCGACCAGCCGGTCGGCGGCCGCGGTGAACCGGCCCGGCGGGCGCAGGGTCAGGCCACGTTCGGAGCCGGTGGTGGCCATCGCCACCCGCCAGCCAGCCCCGACCTCGCCGACCACGTCGGCGTCGGGAACGAAGACGTCGTCGAGGAAGACATCGGCGAAACCCTCGTCGCCGTCGAATCGGCCGAAACCGCGTACGGTCACCCCGGGGGCGTCCAACGGCACCAGGAAGTAGCTCAAGCCACGGTGCCGCAGCTGCGCCGGGTCGGTGCGGAACAGGCCGAACAGGTGAGTGCAGAACGCGCCCCGGGTGGTCCAGGTCTTGTGCCCGGTCAGCCGCCAACCACCGGCGGCGTCGTCGCGGACCGCCCGGCTGGTCAACGCGGCCAGGTCGCTGCCGGCCTCCGGCTCGGACCAGCCCTGACACCACAGTTGCCGGGCGCCGGCCATCGCCGGCAGGATCCGGTCGCGCTGCTCGTCGGTGCCGAACTCGAACAAGGTCGGAGCGAGCAGGAAGATGCCGTTCTGAGTGACCCGCTGTGGGGCACCGGCGGCGGCGTACTCCTCTTCGAAGATCAGCCACTGCCAGAGGGAGGCCTCCCGGCCACCGTAGCGGCGCGGCCAGGAGACCACCGCCCAGCCGGCGTCGAAGAGTTGGCGTTCCCAGTCGAGGTGGGCGGCGAAGCCGGCGCGGGTGTCGCCGGAGGGCAGCGGTCGGGCCGGCCGGTGGGTACGCAGCCAGTCGCGGGCCTCGGCGCGGAACTGCTCGTCCGTCGGGTCTGGACGCAGATCCATGCCTCAGCCCTCCCGGCCCGCGCCGGTCGGCCCGCCGAAGCCGTCGCGGACCCGGTCGGCGACACCGGAAAGGTTGAGTTCGAAGGTGAATCCCTGCTCGTACCGGTAGCTGCGTTTGACGTCCCACGGGTCGATGCCGTTGAGGGACTCCTTCGCCGCCCGGATCACCGTCGGATCCTTCGCCGCGATCCGCCGGGCGAGCGTCAGCGCCGTGGCCCGCAGGTCGGCCGCCGCCACCACCGCCAGCACCGACCCGTAGCGGTGCAGTTCGGCGGCGGTCGCGGTGGCGGCGGTGTAGAGCATCGCGCGGGCCCGGTGCGCCGGCACCAGCCGGGACAGGTGGGTCGCCGCCCCCAGCGCGCCCCGGTCGACCTCGGGCAGGCCGAATGTGGCGTCCTCGCTGGCCACGACGATGTCGGCGTTGCCGGCCAGGCCGATGCCGCCGCCGAGGCAGAAGCCCTGTACGGCGGCGATCACCGGCACCGGGCAGTCGTAGACGGCGGCGAACGCGGCGAAGCAGCCCCGGTTCGCGCCGATCAGCTTGTCATGGCCCGGATCGGCCTGGATCTCCTTGATGTCGACCCCGGCGTTGAAGCCTCGGCCCTGCGCCCGCAGCACCACCACCCGGGTCGCCGGATCGGCACCTGCGGCGGCGATCGCCTCGGCGAGGCGGTGCCAGCCGGCGACCGGCAGGGCGTTGACCGGCGGCCGGTCCACCACGACCTCGACCACTCCGTCGTCGTCGGTGCTGGTGGTCACCATCGCGCTGTCTGCTGTGGATGTCATGGTCGGGTCCTCACGGGTGTTGGCTGCTGACCGAGAGCACCTCGCCCGCCAGGTACGAGGCGTAGTCGCTGGCCAGGAAGACGATGACGTTGGCCACCTCCCAGGGCTCGGCTGCCCGGCCGAACGCCTCCTGGCCAGTGAGTGCGGCCAGCAGGTCGTCGTCGGTGACCTTGGCGAGATTGGCGTGCATGGCGAGGCTCGGCGCGACCGCGTTGACGCGTACGCCGGCTTCGGCGGCCTCGACGGCGGCGCAGCGGGTCAACGCCATCACCCCGGCCTTTGCGGCGGCGTAGTGCGCCTGCCCCTGCTGCGCACGCCAGCCGAGCACGGACGCGTTGTTGACGATGACACCCCGGCGGCGCGGCGTCATGTGCCGCAGCGCGGCCCGGGTGCACCGGAAGGTGCCGGTGAGGGTGACGTCGAGGACCCGGTGCCACTGCTCGTCGGTCATCTCGGTGACCCGGGCGGTGCCACCGAGTCCGGCGTTGTTGACCAGCACGTCGAGCCGGCCGTAGTCGGCGACGACCCGGTCGATCATGGTCTGGACCTGCTCTTCGACGGTCACGTCGCAGACGATGGCGAGGGGTTCGACACCGGTGGCGGCGGCGAGTTCGGCGGCGGTCGTCCGCAGCCGACGCTCGTGCCGGTCGCTGATCGCCACCCGGGCACCCTCCTGCGCGCAGCGCAGCGCGGTGGCTGATCCGATGCCGGTGCCGGCGGCGGCCGTCACCAGGACGGTGCGGTCGACGAGCAGTCCGTGCCCGGACGGTGGTTCAACGGCGGTCGCCATCGGGTCCTCTCCCCTGCAGGTCGTCCAGCACCGTCTGCGCCTGCGCGATGATCCGGTCGATCAGCTCGGCGCAGCTGGGCAGGTCGTCGATGAGTCCGGTGACCTGTCCGGTCGCCATCACCCCGAGGTCGGCGCGGCCGTCGACCATGGCCGCCTTGAGCAGCATCGGGGTGTTCGCGGCGAGCAGCACCTGCCCCCAGGTCAGCTCCCGGCTGTGCCGCATCGCCCGCCCGTCGGCGAGCAACCGTGGCCAGGAGGTGCCGGTCAGTCGCCGGAACCGGGCGGCACTGCGTGCCGAGCGGGCCAGCCTGCGCAGCGGCCCGGAGCGTTCCAGCCGGTCGATGAACTCGGTACGCAGCAGTCGCTGCGGCACGCCGTCGAGCGCGCTGGTGACGACCGTGCCGTCCACCCCGGCGTCGAGGTAGCGGCGCTGCACCTCGGGGCTGACCGTCGTGTCGCGGGTCAGCAGGAAGCGGGTGCCCATCGCCACCCCGGCGGCGCCGTAGGCGAGCGCGGCGACCAGACCACGGCCGTCGAAGAACCCGCCGGCGGCGATCACCGGGATGTCGACCGCGTCGACGACCTGTGGCACCAGCAGGGTGGTCGGCACCGCGCCGGTGTGACCGCCGCCTTCGGCACCCTGCACGATCACCGCGTCGGCGCCCCAGCCGGCGACCTTCTCGGCGTGCCGGCGGGCCCCGACCGAGGGCACCACCAGCACCCCGGCCTCCTTGAGCCGGGCGATCAGGTCGGGTCGGGGGGCCAGGGCGAACGAGGCGACCCGGACCTGTTCGCGGATCAGCAGGTCGATCCGCTGTGCGGCGTCGGTGGCGTCGGAGCGCAGGTTCACCCCGAACGGCTGCGTGGTGTGCTGGCGAATCTGGGCGATCGCGGTGGCCAGCTCGGCCAGGTCGAGGGTGGCGCCAGCGAGGATGCCGAGACCACCGGCGTTGGCGGTCGCGGCCACGAGTCGTGGCCCGGACACGAAGCCCATACCGGTCTGCACGATCGGGTGCCGCACCCCGAACAGCTCGCAGATCCGGGTACGCAGCGCCGGGTGCGTCCGGGCGGCATCCGCTGCGGTGGGACCGGCACCGGTGTTCATCGTGGCACCTCCGCGTCCCGGTGGCCGGCGGGGTCGATGACGGTACGGATCAACCGCAGCTCCGCCGGCGTCGGCAGCCGGGTCTGCGGCACGTCGGCGTCGACCTGCAGGTCGAATCCGGTCGCCTCGCGGATCTGGTCGACGGTGGCCCCTGGATGCACCGAGACGAGCCGCATCCGGTGATCCGGACCGGGGAAGTCGAACACCCCGAGGTTGCTCACCACCCGGCGTAGCTGGTGGTAGCGCGACGCGGACGGACCGGCCGCTGCGGCCCGGTCGTAGCCGATTCCGCAGACCAGGTCGACGCGCTCGACGAAGATCCGTCGGCTGTGCCGGGGCACCCAGTAGCTGCACGGGTGACTCACCGTGTTGCCGGGTGCGCCCCGCACGCCGAGCAGCGCCACCTTGGGCCGGTGGAAGTCGCCGATCGCCGAGATGTTGACGTTGCCGTAGCGGTCGATCTGGCCCGGGCCCATCATCACGTGCCGCCGGCCGGACCAGATCAGCTCGAAGATCTGCCGGAACGGCAGTACTCCCTCGACCTGTGCCGGGGGCTCGCCGACCGGCCAGGTGCCGACGCCGAGCGAGGCTTCACCGTCGGTGAGCAACAGGTCCGGGGAGAAGGTTGCCCGGGCCAGCCGGGCCCCGACCGTCGGGACCAGCCCGATCGGGCTGGCCAGGATCTCGCCGTCACCGCGCCAGGCCTCGGCGCAGGCGACCACGCAGACCTCGGCGCGCGTCGACGCGGTCACCTCGCTCACCGGGCCACCTCCAGCTGCTGGTCGCGGTCGGCGACCGCGTGTTGGTACCCGGCTTCGTCGGTGTCGAGGTAGCGGCGGTGGAAGTCGACCCACCGCTCGGGCGTGGCCGCGGCGGCGGCGTACTCCCGCTGGAACTGCTCGTCGCGGGGGTAGTCGGGCTCGCAGGAGGTGAAGTGGGCGCCGTGGGCGGCGGGGACCACGCCGCGGACCTGGTGCCGGCGGATGAGCACCGACGCCGCCGGGTCGAGTTCCTCGGTGGACACGATTCGCTCACAGGAGACGTACGCGCGGTCGGCGGCCGCACAGTACAGATCGTCGAAGTACGGGTCGGGGCCGAGGCAGAGCGCGTTGCCGTGCACGTCGGCGCGGTGCAGGTGGACCAGGGCGGCGTCCAGCCGCAGCGCCGGCACAGCGACCAGTTCCTCGTCGTCGTACGGGGAACGTACGGTGCGTAGTCGCGGGTTGATCCGCAACACGTCCGAGCCGAGGCCGACCCTGGTGGGTAGGAACGGCAGCCGGCAGGCGGCGGCGTACAGGCCCAGGTACAGCATGCCCTCGTCGTACTCGACCGCCTCGATGGCGCCGGCCTGGCGGGCGGCCCGAAAGTGTGGCTCCAGCGGGATCGAGTCGAGCGACACGAAGCCGTACACCAGCCGGCGGACCTTGCCGGCGGCGAGCAGCAGTCCGACGTCCGGGCCGCCGTAGCTGACGATGGTCAGGTCGTCGAGGTCCGACCGCAGGATCGCCCGGACCAGCGACATCGGCTTGCGGCGCGAGCCCCAGCCACCGATGCCGATGGTCATCCCGGAGCGCAGCTCGCTGACGACCTGCTCCGCGGTCATCCGTTTGTCGGTCATGCCCACCTTCTCGATCCTGGCCGTTTCCGGGGTGCGGTACGCCGGAACCGGCGCTTCGGCAGCGTACCAAGCGCTTGATTGGTCAAGCTAGGCCGGTCAGCTGATCCGCTCGATCACCATGGCCATCCCCTGGCCGCCGGCGGCACACATGGTCACCAGACCGAACTGCCGGTCGCGCTCGCGCAGCGCGCGGATCAGGCTGGTGGTGATCCGCGCGCCGGTCGACCCGAACGGATGCCCGACGGCGATCGCGCCGCCGTGCACGTTCACCCGGTCGAGGTCGATGCCGAGCGTCCGTACGCAGGGCAGCACCTGGGCGGCGAAGGCTTCGTTGATCTCCACCAGGTCGATGTCACCGATGCCCAGCCCGGCGTGCCGCAGTGCCCGAGCGGTCGCTTCCACCGGGCCGAGGCCCATGATCTCCGGGCTGAGCGCCGAGACGCCGGTGGAGACGATCCGGGCCAACGGGGTGATGTCCAGTTCGGCGGCCCGGGTGGCACTCATCACCACCAGCGCGGCGGCCCCGTCGTTGAGCGGGCAGCAGTTGCCGGCGGTAACCGTCCCGTCCGGACGGAACACCGGTTTCAGCGCGGCCACCGACGCCAGCCGGACACCGGAACGCGGGCCGTCGTCGCGGTCGACGACCGTACCGTCGGGCAGGGTCACCGGCGTGATGTCGCGGGCGTAGAACCCGTCCGCGATCGCCCTTTCCGCGAGATTCTGGCTGCGTACCGCGAACTCGTCCTGCTCGGCCCGACTCACCCCGGACAGCTGCGCCACGTTCTCGGCGGTCTCCCCCATCGCGATGTACGGATCCGGCGCGAGGCCGGCGACGCGGGGGTCCTGCCACGGTCCCGACCCGCCAGCGGACCGCGCCGCCGTGCGCTCGCTGGCGGACGCGTACCGCTCGTTGCGGGTGCCGGGCAGATTGTCCGACTTGCCGAGATCATACCGCGAGACCATCTCGACCCCGGCGGAGACGAAGATGTCACCCTCACCGGCACGGATGGCATGGAAGGCCATCCGGGTGGTCTGCACCGAGGAGGCGCAGTACCGCTGCACCGTCGTGCCGGCCGTGCCGTCGAGCCCCAGGCCGACGGCGACCATTCGGGCCAGGTTGTAGCCGTGTTCGCCCGCCGGCTGGGCGCAACCGAGCAGGACGTCCTGCACCTGTGCCGGATCGAGCGCGGGCACCTGCGCCAACGCGGCCCGGGTGATGTCCACGGCAAGGTCGTCGGGTCGCAGCATCGCCAGCGAGCCCTTCCGTGCCCGCCCGATCGGCGACCGGGCGGCCGCGACGATCACGGCCTCGGGGGTGGTGGAGTTTCGGGGTGCCATGCCAGGCAGCGTACCCGAACAAGCGCTTGGTTCACACCCTGCCGGGTGCGACGAATACGGGCCGCCCTGGCCGCCACTGATCAGCGGGCTCGCGGCACGGGCCGCCGACGGACGCGCCACCGACGGACGCCATCGAGTCATTGTTCTGCTGAACAGAAACGCCACTGCTCAGAGATTCTTCGCAGCAGAAGGAAGGTTAGCGTCGGGCACCCAGACCGGCCCGGCGATCCCCGGCGGCCGGCTCCACCAACAGGAGGCGCGATGACGGCCACCCACCGGCAGACCGACGAATTCATCGTGGTCGGTGGCGGCATCGGCGGGCTCGGCACCGCCCTCGCCCTCGCCCGGGCCGGCCGACAGGTACGGGTGTTGGAGCGCGCCGCCGTCTTCGGCGAGGTCGGTGCCGGCATCCAACTCGCCCCCAACGCCACCCGGCTGCTGCGCGAATGGGGGCTGCTCGACCGGCTGATCGCCGTCGGCCTGGCCCCCAGGCACCTGGTTCTCGCCGACGCTCAGACCGGCCGTGAGCTGCACCGGCTCGATCTCAGCGGGCCCTTCACCGAGCGCTACCTGGCCCCGTACGTCGTCGCCCACCGCCGCGATCTACTCGATCTGCTGCTCGCCGCCGCCGCCGAGGCCGGTGCCGTGCTGGAGCCCGACCGCGAGGTGGTCGGCATCCGGCCGGGACCGGACGCCGTCGACATCGACTGCGCCGACGGGCAACGGTACCGGGCCCGAGCGGTGGTCGCCGCCGACGGCCTGCACTCCCGGTTCCGGGCGATGGTCAGCGACGACCAGCCAATCTGCAGCGGCTACGTCGCCTACCGGGGCGCCATCCCGATCGGACAGGCCAGCCAGCTCGCCGATCTGGACGACGTGATCGCCTTCATCGGCCCGGGAATGCACTTCGTGCAGTACGCACTGCGCGGCGGCAGCTACTACAACCAGGTCGCGGTCTTCCGCAGCGACCGGTACCAGCAGGGCGCCGAGGAGTGGGGCGGCCCCGACGAACTACGCGAGACGTTCTCCCGCGCCTGCCCGCACGTGCGCACCGCCGTACGGACCATCCGCACCGACCAACGATGGCCGATGTACGACCGGGTACCGATCGACAACTGGGTGCTGGGCGGCCGGTTCACCCTGCTCGGTGACGCCGCCCACCCCATGCTGCAGTACCTGGCCCAGGGTGCCTGCCAGGCGTTGGAGGACGCCGCTGCACTCGCCGACGCCGTCGCGCGACATCTGCCCCCGGGCCCGCTCGGTGCCGACGCACCGGTGCGGGCCGCGCTCGATGAGTTCGCCCGGGAACGCGCCCCACGCACCGCCCGGGTGCAGCGCAACGCCCGTACCTGGGGAGACATCTGGCACGTCGACGGCATCGCGGCCGCGCTGCGCGACGACGCGCTGGCGCACCGCGGCCCGACCGACTACCGGGCCACCGACTGGGTCTTCGGCCACACTGCCGCCCAACGCGGCTCCTCCCCGGTCGCGACCGCCGAGGCCGCCGCGCCACCCGCGACCGTCACCACCCCCGTGCGGGCGACAAAGACGACGCCCACGGCGACGAACCCGGAAGGTATCTGATGACGTCGGACCCTGGCCACGACTGGCGGATGCTCATCGCCGGACAACTCGTCTCGGCCAGTGACGGCGGCCTGGTGGAGACCCGGTCGCCGGCCACTGACGCGGTGCTCGGTCGGGCCCCCGCCGCCACCGTCGCCGATGTCGACCGCGCTGTCACCGCCGCGCACGCCGCCCAACCGCGGTGGGCCGCGACGCCGCCCAGACAGCGTGCCGGCGTGCTGCGGCAGGTGGCCGGTGTGCTCCGTGCGCACCGCGCCGAACTCGGCCGGCTGGACGCCGCCGACGGCGGCAACCCGGTGACCGCGATGACCGCCGACGTCGACCTGGCCGCCGGACTGCTGGAACGCTTCGCCGACTGGGCCGACCAACTCGGCGGCCGGACCCTGCCCGGCGACGACGACCACCTGCACTACACCACCCGGCGACCGTACGGTGTGGTCGCCCGGATCGTGCCCTACAACCATCCGATCATGTTCGCCGCGTCGCGGATCGCGGCGCCGCTGCTGGCCGGCAACTCGGTGCTGCTCAAGGCTCCGGACCAGACCCCGCTGTCCGCGCTGCGCTTCGGCGAACTCGTCGCGGACCTGTTGCCGGCCGGTGTGCTGGCGGTGCTGACCGGCGACGGCGCCACCGTCGGTCCGGCGTTGGTCGGTCACCCGCTCGTTCGCCGGATCGCGTTCACCGGCAGCACCCGTACCGGGCAGGCCGTGCTGCGCACCGCCGCCGCGCACGGGATCAAACAAGTGTCCCTGGAACTCGGCGGCAAGAACCCGATGGTGATCCTCGACGACGCGGACGTGGCCGCCGCCGCGGCCGGCGCGGTCGCCGGGATGAACTTCCACTGGACCGGCGGGCAGTCCTGCGGTTCCACGTCCCGGCTGCTGGTGCACCGCTCGATCGTCGCCGAGGTGGTCGAGCGGGTGGTGGCCGGAGCCAGGGCGGTCCGGGTCGGTGACCCGCTGGACCCGGCCACCGAGATGGGCACCATGGTCTCCGCCGCGCACCGGGACCGCATCGCCGGATATCTGCGACAGGGACGCGCCGCCGGGCTGAAGCTCGGCACCGGCGGCGGGGTCCCGGCCGGGCCCGGCGCCTACCTGGAGCCCACCGTGTTCCTCGACGTCCCGCCGGACGCACCACTCGCCCGCGAGGAGATCTTCGGCCCGGTGCTGTGTGTCACCCCGTTCGACGACGAACGGGAGGCGCTTCGGCTGGTCAACGACTCACCGTACGGCCTGACCGCGAGCGTCTGGACCGGCGATGTCGGGCGGGCGCACCGCTGGGCGCGGGCGGTCGACGCCGGATACGTCTGGATCAACACCGCGTCCCGGCACTTCGCCGGACTGCCGTTCGGCGGGGTCAAGGACTCCGGTCTCGGCAGCGAGGAGAGCGTCGAGGAACTGCACTCGTTCACCCAGCCCAAGTCGGTGACCATCCACCTAGGACCGACAGATCGGCAGCAAGGAGGCGACCGTGACGACCACTGACGACCAGGCCGGCACGTACGACGGCATCATCATCGGGGCCGGTCAGCACGGCCTGATCCTCGGCACCTACCTGGCCCGGGCCGGGCTGCGGGTGCTGCTGGTCGAGCGACGGCTGCGCCACGGCGGCGGATTGAGCACCGAGGAACGCACCCTGCCCGGGTTCCAGCACAACCTGCACTCGATCAACCACTTCAGTATCACCTCGACCCCCTGGTTCCGCGACCTCGGCCTGTCCGCCCGGGTGCGGTACCTGACGCCACGATACGAGTTCGCCCAGCCACACCGCGACGGCAGCGCGTTGGTCTTCTCCCGTGATCTCGACGAGACGCTGGCCAGCATCGCCCGGTTCAGCAAGGCCGACGCCGACACGTTCCGGGAATGGAACGCCAAGGCCGAGGAGATGACCCAGCAGATCTTCCTCCGCGAACGGTTCAGCGAGCCGCTGAGCCCGGCCGAGCGCGACGACCTGCTCGGCCGCAGCGAACTCGGTCGGGACTTCCTCGCGTTGACCCAGCGGCAGCCCGGCGAAGTGGTCGAGGAACTCTTCACCGACGAGCGGGTCAAGGTGCTGTTCCTGTTCAAGCTGTCGTTGTTCGGCACGGTGCTGCACGAGACGCTCGGCACGCACAGCCCGCTCGGCTCGCTGATCCGCGCCTTCGACCTGACCACCGGCTACGAGTTGTGCGTCGGCGGCAGTTGGAACCTGGCCCGCGGCCTGATGGAGCAGTTCATCGCCGCCGGCGGTCACTACGCCAACCAGGCCCACGTCGAACGGATCGTCGTCGAGGGCGGTCGGGCCGCCGGCATCGAACTGGCCGACGGCCGGACGATGCGCGCCCGGCAGTTCGTGGCCAGCACTCTGGACCTGCACCAGACGCTGGAGACACTGGTCGGGCGGGACCAGCTACCCGCCGACTACCTGGCCAGACTGGACCGCTTCCACTACACCGGATGGACCCTGTTCGGGCTGCACCTGGCGCTCGACGAGCCCCCGGCGTACACCTCGGCGGCCTTCGACCCGAACGTGAACCAGGCGCTGAAGTACAACATCGGCTCCGAGACGATCGCCAGCCTGATCGCCGCCCACGACGATGTCGACGCCGGCCGGGTGCCGGCCAACGTCCAGTTCGGTGCCGGCGCGCTGAGCGTGCTCGATCCGAGCCAGGCACCGCCAGGCAAGCACACCGCGTACGCCTGGCACGTGGTGCCGTGGGCACCGGACGGCGACCACGAGAACCTGCGCACCATGCAGGGCGACATGGCTCGGTCGATCATGGACAAGTGGCGCCAGTACGCGCCCAACCTGACCGACGCCAACGTGCTGGGCTCCTACACCTACACGGCGTACGAGTACGCCCAGGAGCTGATCAACATGCGTCAGGGCGACATCTTCATGGGTGCGCTCAGCGCCGACCAGGTGCTGCACAACCACTTCGGCTACCGCACCCCACTGCCGAACCTCTACCTGGCCGGCTCGGCCACCCACCCGAACGGCGCGATCAGTGGTGGCGCCGGCTACATCGCAGCCGGGGTGATCGCCCGCGACCTCGGGGTCGCCCCATGGTGGCAGCCGATGGACGCCCGTACCGAACTGGCCAGGCTCGGCGATGGCTGAGCCGCGCGAGGCGGACCGGACGTTGGTCGGGACCGGGCCGGCGGCGGCGCACCGGCTGGCCGGCCGGGTGGCGGTCGTGACCGGCGCGGCGCAGGGCCTCGGTCGGGCGTTCGCGCACCGGTTGGCCGCCGACGGCGCGCGAGTGGTGGTGGCCGACCGCAACGTCGACGCCGCCACCGCCGTCGCCGCCGAGATCGGCTCCGACGCGCTGGCAGTCGCTGTCGACGTCGCCGATCCGGACAGCGTGGCGGCGATGACGGCGCGGACCACCGACGCGTTCGGCGGCATCGACGTCCTGGTCAACAACGCCGCGATCTTCTCCACGCTGGCCATGCGCCCGTTCGAGGAGATCGACCCGGCCGAGTGGGATCAGGTGATGGCGGTCAACGTCCGTGGACCGTTCCTGTGTAGCCGGGCGGTGGCACCGGTGATGCGCGGGGCCGGCTACGGCAAGGTCGTGAACATCTCGTCGGCGACGGTCTGGATCGGTCGGCCGCACTATCTGCACTACGTGACCTCCAAAGCCGCGCTGATCGGGATGACCCGGGCGCTGGCCACCGAGTTGGGTCCGGCCGGCATCCGGGTCAACGCGGTCACCCCCGGTGCCACCCGGACCGAGATCCCCCGCGCCACTGTCACCGCCGAGCAGGAACAGGTGATCGTCGCGGGTCAGGCGATCAAACGCCGGCAGGTTCCGGCCGACCTGGTCGGGGTGGTCGCCTTTCTCGCCGGTCCGGACAGCGACTTCATCACCGGGCAGACGGTCAACGTCGACGGTGGCGCGGCCTTTCACTGAGCACCGCGTACCGCCGGGCGACCGCACCGCTTCGACGACGCACACGGCATCGCCCGAGATAGCTGGAGGAATCATGGCGAACCGGCGGCCCATCAGCCTGGCCTGCTGGGACTACGACCGGACCCGGGCGCTGCGAGAGGCAACCGTACGCCCGGCCGGGGTCGACCTGACCTATCTGCCGTTGGCACCGGAGGAGACGTTCTTCCGGATGTTGCGTTGGCAGGAGTTCGACGTCGCCGAGATGTCCCTGTCGTCGTACGTGTTGTCGTTGTTCGCCGACGAACCGCCGTTCGTGGCGATCCCGGTCTTCCCGTCGCGGGTCTTCCGGCACGGGTCGATCTACCTGGCCCCCGGGTCGACGGTCACCGGCCCGGCCGATCTGGTCGGCCGGACCATCGGCATCCCGGAGTACCAGATGACCGCCGCCGTCTGGATCCGCGGCATCCTGGCCGAACACCACGGACTACCGGTGGACGCGGTCGGCTACCGCACCGGTGGGCTGCACTCCCCCGGCCGGCAGGAGAAGCTGCGGTTGGCTCTGCCGACCCGGTTCGACGTGCGGGCGATCGGCGACGGCGAGACCCTCGACGGGCTGCTGCGCACCGGCGCGATCGACGCGCTCTACACCGCGCGGGCGCCACGCTCGTTCGACCCGGCGGCCGGCCGCGACGGGGTACACCGGCTGTTCCCCGACCCGGCGACCGTCGAGCGGGCGTACCTGCGGGCCACCGGCATCTTCCCGGTCATGCACACGGTGGTGCTGCGCCGCGACGTGTACCAACGCGACCGTTGGCTGGCCAGGGCGCTGCTGGACGCCTTCACCGAGGCCAAGGACCAGGTCTACGAGCAGCTGCGGGAGGTGACCGCGCTGAAGGTGAGCCTGCCGTGGGTGGTGTCGGCCGCGGAGGAGGCGGCAGCGCTGCTCGGCGACGATTTCTGGCCGTACGGGGTCGAGCCCAACCGGACCGTGCTGGAGACGTTCCTGCGCTACTCGCACGAGCAGGGGCTGGCTGGACGGCTGCTGGAACCGGCGGAGTTGTTCGCCCCGGAGACGCTCGCCGACACGGTGGTCTGACCGTCGGCCTGTAGCCCGTGGCCGGGCTACGGGACTGCCGACCGCAGCAGCGCCGCCCGCATCGCCGCACCCTCCAGCGGTCGGGACAGGCCGAACCCCTGGCCGAACTCGCAGCCCATCGCGGTCAGTTCGGCGCGTTGGCCGTCGTTCTCGATGCCCTCGGCGACCGTGGTCAACCGCAGCCCGTGGCTCATCGCCATGATGGCGCGGACCACCGGCAGGCAGGTCGGATCGTCACCGCCGATGCGGGCCACGAACATCTTGTCGATCTTCAGCTCGTCGATCGGGTAGCGGTGCAGATGGCCGAGGGAGCTGAAACCGGTGCCGAAGTCGTCCAGCGCGATCCGTACGCCGAGTCGCCGCAGCGTGGACAGCTGGGACACGACCGTGTCGTGTTCGGTGGCCAGGACGCTCTCGGTGATCTCCAGGGTGAGGGTGCCCGGGGGCAGGTTGGAGTGCTCCAACGCGGCCAGTACGTCGGCGACGACGTCACCCAGCACGAACTGGCGCACGCTGACATTGACGTTGATCTGTAGTGGCTGGTTGATCAGCCGCTGCCATGCGACCCCGCTGACGCACGCCTGCCGCAGAATCCAGCGACCCAACGGGACGATCAGGCCACTGCCCTCGGCCATCGGAATGAACTGGTCCGGCGGGACGGTCCCACGCTGCGGGTGGCGCCATCGGACCAGCGCCTCCACTCCCCGCACCGTACCGTCGGCCAGGGTGTGGATCGGCTGGTAGTGGAGCACGAACTCGCTGCGCGACAGCGCACCCTGGGCGTCCACCTGCAGCCGTTCCCGATCGACGGCATGCTGATGCAGCTCGGTACGGTAGCGTACCCGGCGGGCCCGACCGGTGCCCTTGGCGATCCGCAGTGCGATGTCCGCCTCGCGCATCAACCGGTCCGCGTCCGCGTCGCCGTCACTGACAGCGATGCCGACCCGCGCCGAGACCAGTCGAAGGTCGTTGGCGACTTCGATCGGCCGGTCGAAGACCGCGAGCAGGTCGTCGGCGGTCCGGACCGCCTCGCGCGCCGTGGACCGCCCGCCCAGCAGCAACACGGCGAACTCGTCGCCACCGAGGCTGGCCAACAGGTCGTCCGGCGCCAGTCGACGCTGGAGCAGGCCGGCGACCTGGATCAGCAGCTCGTCACCGGCCCGGTGACCGAGAACATCGTTGACCACCGTGAACGAGTCGATGTCGAGCAGCAGCAGGGCAACGTCGGTGGTCGCGCCGAGCACGCCGGCCAGCCGCTCCCGCAGCAGGGCCCGGTTGGCCAGCCCGGTGAGTGGGTCGTGGTACGCCTGGTGGCGCAGGCGTTCGGTGAGCAGCACCCGGTCGGTGACGTCCCGCACGGCGAACAACAACCCGCGTATGTTCGGGTCGTGCAGGAGGTTCTGCCCGCTGATCTCCACCGTGGCTGGTCGGTCGTCGTTCGGGATCGGGACCCGGCACTGTGTCGTCGCCGCCGTGCCCGGCTCGGCCAGCAGCCGCGACAGCCAGGCAGCCGCCGCCGCCCGGTCCGCTTCGACGATCCAGTCGAGTAGCCGGTTGCCGGGCAGCCCGGCGGTCAACCGGAAGACCTCTACCACGGCCGGGCTCAGGTAGCTGGCGGTCGTGTCGGCGTCGGTGACGACGATGACGTCGCGCGACGACCGGACGACCGCCTCGAACCTGGCCGCCGTGCCGGTCTCGTACCGACGCACCGCGAACAGCACCAGGCGCAGTGCCAGGCACGACAGCAGCAGCCCGGGGCCGTACTGGGCGAGCTGCACGTCGCTGAACGAACCGCCGGCGGCCAGCACACCGGTGGTCATCGCGGTCAGCGTCAGCCCGACCGACAGCAGTGCTCCGGGCAGGCCACCATAGAGTGCCCGCAGGGAGGTGCCCACGAAGAGCACCCCGCCTGCGGGCAGTGCGCCGACCGCCCAGATGACCACACCGACGCCGACGGCGGTGAACAGGTCGTGCACGATCGTCGACCGTTCCCGCCGGTAGAGCAGCACCGTGAGCACCGCCAGGCCGACGACGGCCAGCAACGCCGGCCAGGATCTGTCCTGCGGCACCACCGGGTTGATCGCCCACTGTGCGACGACGATCGTCAGGCACACCAGCAGGAAGGCCAGGAAGGCCCGCCGCACCACCGGCAACAGCGGCTGGTTGGCGCCGACCTTTGCCCAGGAACGCAGCGCGGACCATGACGCCCGTGAACCCGAATCACGTCCCAGGGCCATGCCCGCCAGAGTACGACGTACGGCTACGGCCGGGGTGGCCGACACTCCAACGTTCGGCGTCCCTCTTGGACCAATCGGTTGATGTCGCTGAGCCGTCGCTCGGTGACGGTACGCCTTCTCACAACAGGTTGGATCGGTGGAATCCACCATCGACCGGGATCATCGCCCCGGACAGGTACGAGGAGTCTTCCGCGCAGAGGAAGGCGATGGCGGCGGCGAACTCGTGGTATCCCCCGACCCTGCCCAGGTGGACCGCGCGGTCCAGATGGTCCTGGCGCTGCGGGGGTCGGCTGGGAAACGGCGCGTTGCCCACGATGATCCCGTTCGACGAGACACCGCGCGCCGCGTACTCCTTGGCGATCGAGGCGACCAGGGCGCTCATCCCGGCCTTGGCCGCGGCGTACGCGGCCCCGTCGACCTGACCGTTGGTGCCGGAGATCGAACCGACGCCGACGACATGGCCGCGACCGGCGGCCAGCATGCCCGGCAGCACGGCCCGGGCACAGAGAAACGCCGAGGTGAGGTTGAGGGTGAGGAATCCGGTCCAGTCGTCGAGGGTCGCGTCGGCGACCGGCGCCCACTGGGCGCCGGGCAGGGCTCCCCCGGCGTTGTTGACCAGGATGTCGATCGGACCATGCCGGTCGGCCACCTCGGCTACCAGGCTGGCCACCTGGTCGGCCGAGGTGATGTCGGCCTGGCCGGCGACCGCTCGACCCGGCAGCTCGGCGGCCGCGGCCAGGGTCTCGGCGATGCCGTCCGGGTTGATGTCGTTGATGATCACTGTTGCTTCCTCGGCGGCGAGCCGCAGCGCGGTCGCCCGGCCGATGCCCCGGCCGGCCCCGGTGACCAGGGCAACCTTTCCGGTGAACCTCACGGCCATCCGGTCAGCCTTTCTGGAACAGGGGGTTGCGGGCGTTTTCGCTGATCACGACCATGGTGGCGAAGCGCCAGCCGACGCCGGGCTCCCGCCGCATACCGAACAGGTACGCGCCCTCGTGCTCGCCACGACGGAACTGCGGGCCGTCGCCGCTGGTCGCGACCAGGCTGTACACGGCGGCGACCGAGGCGGTGGCGCCGTCGGCGGCGACCCTGATCACCGGAGGGTGGATGAGGTGACGCAGTTCGTAGGTCCTGATCACGTCGGCCGACGGTGGGCCGTCGGCGTCGCCGGAGCGCGGCAGGACCGGGTGGAAGTACAGTTCACGAAGTTTGTCCTTGCCCTTCACCGTCTCGTTCAGGGTGCCACGGAGTTGGCGTTCGAAGTCGTCGGTGTAGTAGGCGAGCAGATCGTCCCAGCGGCGGCGGTCGCACAGCCAGCCATAGAGCATCACCAGGTCGGTGATGCGCCGGTGGTCCTCGGCGAGGGCGACCCGCTCCTCGATCGTGCCGGGCTCCCGTTCGGGCAGCTCCACCACTGCGATCAGTTCGTCGAGTTCGTCGTCAGTCATCGGATCTCCACGTTTCAGGCAGGTAACGAGGGCTCGCCCAAAGTACCAAGCGCTTGTTAGGCTGGCAACGTGCAATCCGATGAACCGGCTCCGCTGCTCGCCGTGGATGACCTCGCCACGAGCTTCCCGACACCGCGTGGCGCACTGCGCGCGGTCGACCGGGTCTCCTTCACTCTCGCCCCGAGCGAGGCGCTCGGCGTGGTCGGTGAGTCCGGGTCGGGAAAGTCGGTACTGGTCCGCACCATCATGAACATCCTGCCTCGGCAGGCGGAGATATCACCGCAAAGCCGGATCCTGTTCGAGGGTGCCGACGTACGGGACCGCCGGGGCGCCGCCGCCCGCCACTTCTGGGGAGCCGAGGTGGCGATGGTCTTCCAGGACCCGATGACCTCACTCAACCCGGTGCGCACCATCGGGCGACAACTCACCGATCCGATGCGCCACCACCTCGGACTTGGCCGGCGGGCGGCCGACACCCGGGCCGCCGAACTACTCGCCGAGGTCGGCATCGACGAGCCCGGTCGCCGACTGAGGCAGTACCCCCACGAACTCTCCGGCGGGATGCGGCAACGCGTCATGATCGGCATCGCCCTGTCCTGCTCCCCCAAACTGCTGATCGCCGACGAGCCGACCACCGCGCTCGACGTCACGGTGCAGAAGGAGATTCTCGACCTGCTCGCCCGACTGCGCACCGAGCTCCGGATGGCGATGATCCTGATCAGTCACGATCTGGCGGTCGTCGCCGGCCGGACCGATCGAACCCTGGTGATGTACGCCGGCCGGATGGCCGAGATCGGTCCGACCGCCGACCTGTTCCGGCACACCAGACACCCGTACACCGCTGCGCTGCTCCGGTCGACACCACGCATCGACGAACCCAGCCACACCCCACTGGAGGTGATCCCCGGCACCGCTCCCGACCTGGTCGAGCCGCCTGCCGGGTGCCGCTTCGCACCGCGCTGCCGGCATGCCCGGCCGCAATGCCAGCTCACCGATCCCCCGCTGGTCACCGACAGCCCGCAGACCGGCGACCACGTCGGCGGTGCGCCTGAACCGGCGGCCGACGCGACCCCCGACCACCCGCACCGGTACGCCTGCTTCTATCCGATCGGCACCGCCGCCGGCGACAGGGCACTCGCCGACAACCTCGCCGAGGGGCGGACCGGGACCGGGCTGGACCTGCGGGCGGTCACCGCCGGCCGAGACATCGACCGGTCCGTACTCGATCGGGCGGTGAGCTGATGGCCGGCACCGGCAAGGCCCACCTGCGAGACGATGACGACGTGGTGCTGCGGGTCGAGGACCTGACCGTGGAATTCCCCGCCGGGCGGGGACGCACGATGCAGGCGGTCTCCGGCATCAGCCTGGACGCCCGGTTCCGGGAGACCGTCGGCCTGGTCGGCGAGTCGGGCTGCGGTAAGTCGACCACCGGCCGAGCGATCCTGCAACTGCCGCCGCCGACCAGCGGATCGGTCCGCTTCGACGGCACCGAACTGACGTCGCTGAGCGGCGAGCGGCTGCGCCGCACCCGTACCCGGCTGCAGATGATCTTTCAGGATCCGATCTCGTCGCTCAATCCTCGCCGCACCGTCCGGGACATCGTCAGCGAAGGGCTGCGGATCTGGCGCCGCGATCGCCGGGCGCAGGGTCGGACCCGGGTCGACGAGGTACTCGACGCCGTCGGCCTGGACCCCCGGCTGGTCGGCGATCGTCTCCCGCACGAGCTGTCCGGCGGGCAGTGCCAGCGGGTCTGTATCGCCCGGGCGCTGATCCTGGAACCGGCCGTGGTGCTCTGCGACGAACCGGTCAGCGCCCTCGACGTCTCGGTCCAAGCCCAGATTCTCAACCTGCTGGAGGAGATGAAGCACCGGTACGGTCTGACCCTGCTGTTCGTCGCCCACGACCTCGCGGTGGTGAAACGGGTCAGCGACCGGATCATGGTGATGTACCTGGGAAAGGTATGCGAGGTCGCGACACCGGACACGCTTTTCGCCCGACCTGCCCACCCGTACACCGCGCTGCTGCTGCGCTCGATCCCGGAGTTCGATGACAGGTCGACGGCACCGGGGCGGTCCAGCGGTGAACTGCCGTCGGCGGTCGACCCTCCCAGCGGATGCCGGTTCCGCACCCGCTGCCCCCGGGCCGCCGAGGTCTGCGCACGCACCGAACCGACGCTGCGCGAGGTCGGCCCGGACCAGTACGTCGCCTGCCACTTCCCCGACGACCGGCCGGCCGGTGAACGAGCCGCCCACCGGCCACGGTCGTGACGCCAGGGTCAGCCAGCGGCCGCCGGAGCCTCCAGCAGGTCATCGTGGCGCATCCACTCCAGCAGGTGCTCCCGTCGGCTGATCAGCCAACGGCCGTCGACCCGGACCAACTCGTCGAGATAGCGCAGACCCCGGGTCCGCATCCGGGGTGCGCCCGCGGGCCGGTCGATCAGGTGCGCCAGGGCGTACGTCTCGGCGACCGCCCGGTCTCCGGTCACCTCGGCGTGGTGGTTGCCCATGAAGTGCATCGACGCGCGCAGATCGACGATCTCCAGCGGGAAGCGGAACGACGAGCGGCCGGTGAAGAACGCCATGATCTGGTCGACGCCGCCTGCCACCCGTACGCCTTCGTAGCTGCCCTCCACGTCGTCGGTGAAGCAGCTGCGCAACCTGGCCCAGTCCCGGCGGTCGATCGCCATGAAGTACCGGTTCACCACGTCCGCGACAGCCAGCCGGTCAGCGGTCTGCATGATCTTGACCTCGATTTCCGTCCATGACCGGCGGCGCGTGCGCCGCCGGAATCGAAAGGGGTTCACCGTGCCCGAGTACGCCGATGACCGCGCGGCCATCGTCGAGTTGATGAGCCGGTACGCGCAGTGTTGCGACCGGCGTGAGTTCGACGCCGTCGGCGACTGCTTCACCGACGACGCCCAGGCGGAGTACTCCGGCAAGCGGTTGCCACGCGGAGTACGGCACATCGTCGCCCACATGGCGCCGCTGGCCAGACTCGCCGCCAGTCAGCACGTGGTCGGCTCGGTCACCGTCGAGGTGGCTGGCGACCGCGCCACCGCCAGCTCGTACACGGTTGCCCACCTGGTTCGGCCGGTCGACGACGGCCACGAGGTGGTACACCGGGGGCTGCACTACGCGGACCGGCTGGTCCGCACCGACGATGGCTGGCGGATCAGCGAGCGCGTCCATCAGGTGCTGTGGAGCACCAGCACGCCGACCACCTGGCCGGTGCCGCGCTTCACCACCACAGCGCAACCGCAGCCCGCGAGCTGACCTGTCGGCTTCTCCCCGGATGCGTCCGGGCGGGTCCGGCCACGCTGCGGCCGCCGGACTCACCCGGGCGCTCCCAGGTCGTCGAAAGCCTGCCCGATCCGGTCCACCGCGGTCACCAGACCCGCCGGATCCAGCATGCTGAACGACAACCGCAGCTGCCGAGGGAAGGCGTCGACCAGTGAGAACTCGTCACCGGGCACGACCGAGACCCCCCGGCGCATCGCCGCCCGGGCGAGCGTCAACGCATCGATCCCAGGGGCCTGCACGGTGACCCAGAGGAACATCCCGCCCTCCGGCGGCACGCCGGCCAACCGGCCGGCCAACCGGCCGCGCAACGCGCCAATGAGTGCCTGCGCCCGCTGCCGGTAGAGCACGCGCAGGCCGGCCAGATGACCGGCGAACCAGTCCGGCGTGGTCAGCAACTCCACGAGCAACCGCTGGCTGAACGCCGCCGAGTTCAGGTCGGTCGCCTGCTTCGCCACCACCAGCCGCCGGTACAGCCAGTGCGGCGCCGCCAGGTAGCCGATCCGCAGGCCGGGGGCGACCAGCTTCGAGAAGCTGCCGAGATAGACCACGTGCTCGGCGCCGGACGACGCGATCGGCGGCAGGTCGGATCCGGTGAACCGCAGCTGACCGTACGGATCGTCCTCGACGATCAGGAAGCCGTACCGGGCAGCCAGGGCCACCAGCTGGGTACGCCGTCCGAGAGCGAGGGTTCGGCCGCTCGGGTTGGAGAAGTTCGCGACCAGGTAGCACAATTTGGGCCGCAAGCCAGCGCGCAGCTGCTGGGCGAGCCGGTCGGTGTCCATCCCGTCGTCGTCGACCGGCACCTCGACGATCCGTGGCTGGTACGCCGCCAGCGCCCGTAAGGCCCCGACGTAGGCGGGGGACTCGACGACCGCGACGTCACCGGGGTCCAGCAGCACCTTGCCGATCAGGTCGAGCGCCTGCTGCGACCCGGTGGTGACCAGCAACCGGCCGGCCGGATCGGGCAGCCGCAGCCGGCCGGCAAGATCCGCGCCGACCAGATCGAGCAGCGCCGGATCTCCCTCGGTGGGTGAGTACTGCAGCGCGGCGGAGGCGGCGGTGGTCAGCACCCGGCCGGCCGCCGCCGCCACCGCCACCACCGGGAACGCCTCGGCCGGCGGCAAGCCGCCGCCCAGCGACATCAGCCCGCCGGCCGGCGGCGACCCGGCCGCCGCGGCGACCAGTTCCCGCAGCTTCGACGGACGCATTCCGGCGGTACGGGCGGCGAGGTCGGGTCGGGCCGTCACCCCATCGACCATCCGCCGTTGGCCCGGATCAGCTGTCCGGTGACGAATCGGGCCGCGTCGGACACCAGATAGAGCACCAGCAGCGCCTGATCCTGCGGATCACCGACGACGTTCATCGGTGACCGGGCGGCCATGCCGGCCAGCCACTGCCGTTTGCGCTCCTCGTCGACGCTGCCGTCCGGGTTGGTGAAGTTGCGGGCGCTGAAGTTGGTCAAAGTCGCACCGGGGGCGATCGCGTTGACTCGGATCCCCTTCGGACCGAGCTCCAGGGCGAGCGTCCGGGTCATCCCGACGACGGCCAGTTTGCCGAGGTGGTAGAGGCCGTAGCCGGCGGCGGGCAGATCGGCGGCGGTCGAGGAGATGTTCACGATCGCGCCGGCGCCCCGGCGGGCCATCACCTCGGCGGCCGCCTGGCAGCCGTACAACACGCCTTTGACGCTGATCGCGAACTCCGCGTCGAGGTCCGCCCCGGTGACCTCGGTCAGGTCCCGCACCAACGACGGCACGCCAGCGATGTTGCAGTGGATGTCCAACCCGCCGTACCGGTCCACTGCCGCGGTCACCAACGCGTCCAGGTCCGGCCGACGGCTGACGTCGGTACGCTGGAAGATGGCCTGCCCGCCGGCATCGGTGATGGCGGCAACCGTCTCAGCTCCACGATCAACATCGATGTCGGCGACGACGACGCTTGCCCCGACACCGGCCAGGGTCTGCGCGACCGCCCGGCCGATCCCGCTGCCGGCACCGGTCACCGCAGCGATCCGGCCGTCCAACCGGAACACCGACTCGTCCGTTCTCATGGCGGACCTCCTTCTACTACTTGCCGGCCGGCTCAGCTCCCGCCGACCCGGTCCGGACGGTCAGACCTGGGAGTCCCGGGGGTCCCACCGGGCCCGGGCCCGCTCGCCGACGATGTTGAGACTGAAGACGGTGAGGAACATGAAGACGCCGGGGATCAGCGGCACGTGCGGGTGCCGGCGTAGCTCCCGCAGTCCACCTTCGGCGATCATGTTTCCCCAGGACGGAGCGGGCTGTTGCAGGCCCAGGCCGAGGAAGGCCAACGATCCCTCCGCGACGATCAGCACCGCGGCGACGATGAAGGCGTACGAGACCAGCGGCAGCGCCACGTTGGGCAACAGTTCGCGGACCAGGATCCGGGCGTGGGTGGCGCCCATCGCCCGGCCAGCGGTGACGAACTCCCGTTGCGCGAAGAGCAGCGTGTTGGCCCGGGCCAGCCGGATCATCGTCGGGATACCGACCACGGCGAGCGCCAGTCCACTCTTGAGCACCGCCTCCGGGACGGTCCGGGGCGGGCCGAGGACTGCCGCGAAGGCGATCAGTAGGACGAGCGCGGGGATCACGAGCGTGGCGTCGGCGAAGACCCCGATCACCACGTCGACCCAGCCCCGGAAGTAGCCGGCGACCATGCCGATCAGGCCACCGATCAGCAGGCTGACCACGACGGTGCAGCCCACGGTCAGCAGGCTCACCCGCGCTCCGTAGATGGAACGGGCCAGCAGGTCGAGGCCGAAGCCGTTGGTACCCAGCGGGTTGGCCGAGAACAGGTCCGGGCGGGCGTAGCCGGCGACCCCGATGGTCGCGGTGGTGTCATCGGGGTTGCCCAGCGGCAGCAGATCGGCGAGCAGCGCGCAGGCGGTGAGCCCGATCAGCCAGCAGACGCTGAGCCAGAAGGCGACATCCACGCGACGACGCCGGGTGGACCGGGGTGACCGATCGGCGGCCGGCGCGGCAACAGGTGGGCTGAGATCAGGCATGCCGCCTCCGGATCCGTGGGTCCAGGTAGCCGTACAGCACGTCGACCGCGAGATTGAGCAACAGGTAGATCACCGCGATCAGCAGCACGCCGCCCTGCACGAGCTTGAAGTCGTTGCCCTGCGCCGCCTTGATGATCACGCTACCCACGCCGGGCAGCGCGAAGACCGCTTCGACGATGATGGTGCCGCCCAGCAGCCGGCCGGCGCTGACCCCGGCCAGGGTGATCAACGAGAACGACGATGGGCGCAGCGCCTCACGGAGCATGATGTGCCAGCCGGGCATACCCTTGGCTCGGGCGGCGAGGATGAAGTCCTCCTGCAGGGTGGCCACCAGATCGCCGCGCAGCAGCCGGGCGAAGACCGGCGCTTCGGCCAGCGCCAGGGTCAGCGCGGGCAGGAAGGCGTGCCACAGATTCTGCCCCCAGCCCGAGTCGGACGGGCGGGCCCACTGCCCGAGCGGGAACCAGCCGAGGTAGATGGCGAACATCAGCAGCAGGAGCAGACCGACCAGAAACGGTGGGACCGAGATGACGCCGATGGTGCCGGCCGAGATCCACCGGTCGACCGGTCCACCGGCCCGGTACGCCGACCACATCGCCAGTGGGATCGCGATCAGCAGGGCCAGGAAGATCGCCATCGCGGCGAGTTGCAGGTTCACCGGGAACGCCCGCAGCAGCCGGTCCGAGACGTTCTCGACCGGTGGCACCAGGTTCTGTCCGAGGTCGCCGCGCAGCACCCCGCCGAGCCACTCGAAGTAGCGCTGCACCGGCGGCTGGTCCAAGCCCATCTCGGCGCGGATCCGCTGGTAGTCGGCGGGCGTGCCGGTGTTGCCGAGCACCTGAGCGGCGGGGTCACCGGGCCCCAGTTGGAGCAGGACGAACGTCCCCACGCTCACCAGGAACAGCACCGGGACGAGCAGAGCCAGTTTGATGGCCACGGTCCGCAGCATCAGCGTTCCTCTCTCGTCGCCCGGGTCAGACCAGCGGGGCCGGACCGCCGTCGACCTCGATGGTCTGGCCGGTCAGGTACGACGCGGCGTCACTGGCGAGCCAGCGGATCGCCGCGGCGATCTCGGAGGGCTCGCCGATGCGGCCCAGTACGGCGATCCGGCCCATCGCGTCGATCTCGGCGGCGCTACGGTTGCGCTCCATCAACGGGGTACGGATCGGACCGGGCGCGACGCAGTTGACCCGGACCCCGGCGGCACCGTGGTCGATGGCGAGCGCCCGGGTCAGGCCGATGACGCCCGCCTTGGCGGCGCAGTAGGCCGGGTTGGCCCGCATGCCGCGCAGGCCGGCGCCGGAGGAGACGTTCACGATCGAACCGCCGACGGCAGCCAGTCGCGGCAACGCGGCGCGGCACATCAGGAACACCGAGGTCAGGTTGAGCGACAACCAGCTGTCCCACTCGGCCAACTCGAGGTCGAGCACGGTTCGGCCGGGCCGGCTGCCGCCCACCACGTTGATCAACGTGTCCAGCCGTGCGTACCCGGTCATCGCCGCGGCGACCGCGGCGGCGGCACCCGCTTCGGTGGTCGCGTCGGCGATCACCGTGGTCGTCGGTCCGCCGATCTCGGCGGCGGTGCCGGCCAGACCCTCGGCGTCGACGTCGGCCAGCACCAGCCGGTAGCCGGCCTCGGCGAAGGACCTGGCGGTGGCCGCCCCGATGCCGTGGGCGGCGGCGGTGATCAGGGCCACCGGGGTAGCCGGGGTGGTGCCGGTCGCGCCGGCACCACCCCGCCCGGTGACCCGCGCCGACGGGTCAGCGGCGTCGGTCGCGGGTCGTCCGGTCATCCGCGGGTCGCCTTGCCGAGTAGCATCACGGTGTTGACGCTCTGCAAGACGTCGCCGACCTCGTCGGAGATGAGCACCACCTCCGGCTGGGCGGTCACCGCGAGGAACGGCGCGTCCTCGGCGTAGGCCTGGGCGATGGTGGTGATCGCGGCCTTCACCTCGGCCTCGCTGCCGGCGGCCCGGCCGGCGGCGATCGCCTCGTCGACGGTCGGGTTGACGTAACCGGAGAAGTTGCCGCCACCGGTGGTGACGTAGGTGGAGTTGAAGTCGCGGTTGAGGGCGAAGAACGGCTCGGCGTCGGAGATCGACGAGCCGAAGCAGGCCAGGTCGAAGTCCTTGCGTACGATGACCGCCGAGGTGTTGGCCGCGATCTCCTGCTGGTCGGTGAGCTCGACCTGCATCCCGGCCGCCTCCAGCATGCCCTGTACCGCGGTTCCCCAGGTCGGCAGCCCGGTGTGGCAGCTGACCCGGATCCGTCCGTCCCAGCCGTCGGCCTTGACCTGCTCGACCAGTTCCCGGGCCCGGTCGATGTCGTACGCAGGCCCTTCGACGCCGTCGTACCAGCGGGATCCTTCGGAGATCAGCGCGCTGGACATGCTGCCGGCGCCGCCGTACACCCGTTGTTTGAGCGTCTCCAGGTCGATGGCGGCGGCGACCGCCAGGCGGACCCGCTTGTCCGCGGTCGGCGCGGTGGATTCCAACTGGGTGCCATCGGGCTGGCCGTCGCAGCGCGGCGCCGGTTCCCCCTCCTGGCAGGTGATCGGAAAGCCGTTGTTCATGATCATGGTGTCGTTGGCGGAGTACTGCACCCGGATGCCGTCGGCTCCGTCCGCCTCG
This sequence comes from Micromonospora sp. LOL_023, assembly GCF_048060115.1. Taxonomy (NCBI): domain Bacteria; kingdom Bacillati; phylum Actinomycetota; class Actinomycetes; order Micromonosporales; family Micromonosporaceae; genus Micromonospora; species Micromonospora sp. LOL_023. The sequence continues at coordinate 39,341 of NZ_JBHMIM010000028.1, read as the reverse complement.
GCATCCGCGATCGCCCCGGCGTCGCGCAGGAAGGCCAGGTCGACGCTGCCGGCCCGGAACGCCTCGTAGGTCTGCGGTCCGTCGCCGGCGTGGATGAAGCGCACCCCGTCGAGCGGCACCTCGCCGCCCCAGTAGTCGGGGTTGCGGGTCAGTGTCAACGACTCGTCGGCCCGGAACTCGTCAAGGATGAACGGTCCCGCGCCGCCGCCCACCGGGTTGGTGCCGAACGCGTCGCCCTGTTCGGCCACCGCGGCCGGGTTGACCACCATGCCGGGCGTGCCGGCGAGGGCGAACGGGAAGTTGTTCCATGGGAAGGCGAGGGTGAAGACGACCGTACGGTCGTCGGGGGTGGCGTAGTCGGTGATCGGTGCGACCAGTGAGCTGGCGTTGGACCGGGCTTCGGTGTGCCGCTGCAGATTGGCCACGACCGCCGCCGAGTCGTACGGCGCCCCGTCGCTGAAGGTGATCCCGGAACGCAGGGTGAGCGTCCACTGGGTGAAGTCGTCGTTGGGGACCAGCGACTCGGCGGTGTTCGGCTCGAAGGTGCCGCCGTCCGGGTCGAACCGCATGATCGTGTCGTAGAGGGCGGCCAGTTCCGCGCCGCCGGAGTTTCCGGTGCCGGCCACTTGGACCGGGTCGAGGGACTGGGTCGCGGACCAGGTGGCCATGGTGATCGTGCCACCGGTCTCGCTGGTCTCACCGTCGTCGCCGCACGCGGCGACGGAGGCGAGCAGCAGTCCGGCCACCGCGACGCGGGCGGCCGCCCCGTTCCACTTGTACTTCCGACCAGTTGCCATCTGCTTCTCCTGGTAGCCGTGAAGCCCGATGCTGTGTGAACTGCATGTAAACTAGCTGCGTCCCGGCCGCCAATCAAGCGCTCGCTTGGACATTGTTACCCGAGGGCCACCTGGACCACCTGCGGCGCAACCCCGACCAACCGACCACCTCCACCGACGGACGCCGATCAAGGTCGCACCAAGCGCTTGATTGCTGCTCTGTTATGCTGGTGCCGCCCAGTCGCACCGCAGACCCGAAAGAGGCACCGTGGCAGAGTCGCTGGATCGACGACAGCAGATCATCGGCGCCGCCGCGGCCTCCTTCGCCAGTCGCGGGGTGGCCGCCACCACGGTGCGCCAGATCGCCGACGAGGTCGGCATCCTCTCCGGCAGCCTGTACCACCACTTCGACTCCAAGGAAGCGATCGTCGAGGCGATCCTCGGCCCCTACCTCGAGGACCTGCGCCGCCGGTACGCCGAGGTGCTCACCGGGGACAGTGACCCGGCCACCCGGCTGCGCAACCTGGTGCACGCCTCGTTGGATACCGCGGCGGCGCATCCGCACGCCACGGAGATCTACCAGAACGATGTCAACTACCTGCGCGGGCTGGCCCGGTTCCACTACCTCAAGGACGTCGCCCGGGAAGTACAGAGCGCCTGGCTCGGCGTGATCGAGGCCGGCGTCGACAGCGGGGCGTTCCGCGCCGACATCGACACCCGGGTCTTCTACCGCTTCATCCGCGACGCGGTGTGGCTCTCCGTACGCTGGTTCCACCCCACCCCCGAGTACCCCACCAGTCGGCTCGCCGACCAGTGCACCGTGATCTTCCTCGATGGGCTGGCCGACCGGCGGGCCGCCGCGACCGACCGGTCGGATACGACCGAGCCCGCGCCCGTCGCGGCGGGCTGACCGGGCCACTCATCCGGCGGCAAGTGACCGGCCGCTGAGGAATCCGTAGGTCATACCGGCGGCCAGCGTCGCCCCGGCGCCCGGATAGCCCGGCCCGAACGGACTGGCCGCCACGTTCCCGCAGGCGTACAGGCCGGCGATCAGGTCGCCGGCGACATCGCGCACCTGGCCGTGCTCGTCGCAGACCGGGCCGCCCTTGGTGCCCAGGCATCCCAGATGCAGCCGCACCGCGTAGTAGGGACCCGCCCCGAGCGGACGAAGGTTGCGGTGCGGCGTCACGGTCGGGTCGCCCCGGTACCGGTCGTACGCCGTCGCTCCGCGTCCGAACTGCGGATCCTGGCCCTGTTCGGCATGCCGGTTGAACTCGGCGACCTGATCGGCCAACCCGGCCGGATCGATGCCGACCTCGGCGGCCAGTTCCGCGAGGCTCGGCGCGGTCGCCATCCAGCCGGGGGTGGGTGCATCGGGGGTGGCGGTCGCCACCGAGTACGACGAGCGGAACCGGTCGTCGAACACCAGCCAGCACGGCAGGTTGCCGTACTCGTAGCGGATCGGGTCGAACGCCGCCATCGCCTTGCCCAGGTCGTTGTAGTTCATCGCCTCGTTCGAGAACCGCCGGCCGTGTCGGTTGACGATGATCCCGCCGGGCAACGCCCGCAGCCCGGAGGTGGGGCGGAACAGCGGCTCGCCGTCGTAGGTGTCACCGGCCGCGTACACCATCGGCCCCCACCAGGCCTCACTCATGTTGCCGAGCGCCGCGCCGACCTCCATCACCATCCGCAGACCGTCACCGGCGTTCGCCGGCGGGCTGGCCGGAGCGTCCATCGGTACGCCGAGGAACCGCCCGACCATCGCCGGATCCCACTCGAATCCGCCGGAGGCGAGCACCACCCCACGTGCTGCGGCGATCTCCACCTCCCCGTCCGGCGTCGTCACGGTGACGCCGTCGACCCGGCCACCGGTACGGTGCAGCCGGACCGCCCGTGTCTGGGTGTGCACCGTCGCGCCGAGCCGCAGGCAGCCGTACAGCAGCTCGCCGACCAGAGCCGCGCCCATGCCGACCACGCCCTTGGCGGTCCGTTCGGCGATCAGCGCCCAGTCCCACCGGTCCAGGGTGTCCATCCCCCACTGGTCCAGTTCGAGCTTGGTGACCGGGACCGTGCTGTGCGTGGGTCGGAGTCTGCCGCGCAGCTCACCGAGGAGTGTCGCGTCGAACAGCTCGCTCTGCAGGGTCCGACCGCCCGGGTGCGCACCGGGCAGGTCCGGCTGATAGTCGGGGTGCTCCAGATTCGGGGTGAAGCGCAGGCCGGTGTGCTCGACCACCAGATCCAACATCGGGTTTACCTGGTCGACGAACGTCTCGATCAGCTGGTCGGCAACCCTGCCCAGGGCCAGCCGACGCAGATAGGTCACCGCGTCGTCGCGGCTGTCCGGCACGCCCGCCTCAGCCAGCCAGCGGTTCGCCGGCGCCCAGATGGAGCCGCCGGAGACCACGGTGGTGCCGCCGATCACCGGTGCCTTCTCCAGGATCGTGACCCGCAGACCGGACGCGGCGGCGGCCAACGCCGCGGTCAACCCGGCGGCGCCGGTGCCGGCCACCACCACGTCGGTACGCCGTGGCAACTCGTGCATGGCTCGTCCCTCCCCTTCGTCAGGCGCTGGTCCGCCGGCCCTCGAGGGCCTGGCGGATGTTGCGTAGGAAGTCCTCGGCGGTCGGCTCGACCATCGGTCCCATCAACAGCTCGATCATGGGTGCCATCGGTCCGCCCGGGGTGAGCTCCAGGTGGAAACGCAGCCGGGAGCGGCCGGGTGCCGACCCGGTCGGCGGATGGTCGACCGCGGCCGGACCGGTCGGCTGCGGACCGGTCGGCTGCGGACCGGTCGGCTGCGGACCGGTCGTGCGGCGGCGGTTCAGCCAGCGCAGCAGGCGTCCGGCCACGGCGAACCTGATCCGGCGCAGCAGGCCGGGTCGGGCCCGGTCGCCGCGCGGTTCGGCCGCCTCGGTCCGGCCGGACGCCGACGGGGCCGGTTCCGCCGTCTCCGCGGCTGCGGTGCCGGTGGGCGGCGGGGACACCGGCTCGGCGGATTCGAGCTCGAAACTGCCCTGCCCGGTGATCCGCTCGGTCAGACCGGTGATGGTGAACTCCGCCCGGCGGCCCGGCTCCCACACCGTGATGTCCGCCTGCAGCTCGACCTCGCGGGCAAGGATCCCCACGTCGCCGCGGAGCGTCCAGACCGACCGCCGGTCGTCGACGACGTCGAGTTTGCGGAAGCCGACCAGCAGGTGGGCCCAGTTCGGGATCACCTCGACGAACGACCACACCTCGTCGACGTCGACGTCGATCTCCAGGGTGTAGTTCGCCTCGATCATGACTCGGGCCGGCCCGGCAGGATGGAGATTGGCTGCTGCCGCATGCTCCAGGTGAAGTCGATGTCGATGGCTCCGGCCGGGCACTCGACCCGGCAGACGTCGCAGTAGCTGCACTCGTCCGGGTAGCGGACGATCTCCGTCACCCCGCGATCGATGTGCAGGATGTCGCCGGGACAGACGTCCTGGCAGATCCCACAGAGGTTGCAGAGGTTCTCGTTGATCCGTGGTGCCATCTCTATCCCACCTTCCCGGCGAGCCGCGCTCCCCGTTCACCGACCAGTTCCACGACCGACCGGTTCGCCAACTGCGCCGTACGCCAGGCCGGCGTCGGCACGGTGTGCTCCAGCACCGGCCGGTCACCGTCGTGTCCGGCGAGGATCGACACGCCGAGCCACCGCTGGTCGTCGGGTGCCGGTCGGTCGGTGCGGTAGTGCCCCATCAGGAAGCTGAACCGGCTCTCGTCCCGTTCCAGGGCGACGGCGGTCATCATCTCGTCGAACAACCGCAGGTCGAACGCTTCGTGTGCGCGCATCAGCTCATGCCCACCGTCCGCCCGGACAGTGTCGGCCGCCACCGCGTACCCGCGCAGGTACTCGGCGGCCTGCCGCAACCCGATCCGGTTGCGGTCCATCCCCACGTACTTGGTCATCAGGTCCTGCAGTTGATGTTCGTACTCGCGCCAGCCGATTCCACTGGTGCGATTGAGCGGAGCCAGGGTCCGCCGCCGCTCGGCGGCGACCGCCGCCGGGTCGAGGGTCGGTGCCCCGGCGGAGCGGGCGAACTCGGCGGCGGTGCGGCCGATGACGTAGCCGGTGGCCAGCGACCCGGCCAAGGCGTACGCCGGGGTGGCCAGGTCGCCGGCGGCGAACAGCCCGGGCACCCGGGTCTGCCCGTCGGCACCGACCACCACTCCCTTGGGTGACCCGGTGGCCGACCATGCGCCGTTGAACAGCTCGAACTCGACCGGATGGCGGGCCAGATCGATGCCGGACTGCTCCAGGAACTCCAGGAACAGCGGGGCGTCGTAGGAAATGTAGTCGCTGATCGCGGCGATCTCGGCGGGCGGCAGATGGGTGCAGTCGATGTAGACCGGTCCACGGCCGGCGAGCACCTCGCCAGCGGCCTTGCCGACGATGCCGAAGCCGAAGCGACGCTCCCCCTCGATGTCGGGCAGGTCGGCGATGAGCTGGCCGTTTCCGTTGACCAGTCGGCCGCCGGCCTCCAGCAGGTTGCCCATCGCACCGGTGGCGAAGCCACGGGGGAAGAGAAAGGTCCCGAGGAACTCGATGTTGGCGGCCACCGCTCCGGCGCGTGCGGCGAGCGCGAATCCGGTGGTGGCGTGGTACGGCCGGTGGTACGTGTGGAACGCGTCGCGGCGGGGGGAGTTGAAGATGACCCGTTCCGCGTTGCCGGTGGCGACGATCACCGCCCCGGCCCGGAAGGTGAGGAACTCACAGGACCGGATGTCGAAGCCGGTCGCGCCGACCGCGCGGCCGGTGTCGTCGAGCTGCACGCTGGTGGCGTGCACGCCACCGATGATCCGTACCCGGTCGGTGGCGGCGGCCCGTTCGGCCAATCTGGGCTTGATGTCGGCGCCGTCGAACTTGAGCACGATCGGCCCTGGCGTCCACATCCGGCCGACCCGGTCGTAGCCGCCGTCGGCGTTGCGCAGTGGCACGCCCGACTCCTCGAGGAACCGGCAGACCGCCGGCAGCGGTTCGATGCCCAACGGCCCGGCCACGTCCATGTCGACCAGGCCGAGGGCGATGTCGCAGTACCACTTGGCGAAGACTTCCGGGGTGTCCCAGTCCTCGCCGAGGTCCAGGTAGGTGGTGAGGAAGGCCAGGCCACGGCCGGCGTCGCCGGATCGGCGCACCGACCGGGTCTTGTCGACCAGCACCACCGAGGCGCCTGCCTCCGCGGCGCGCACCGCCGCCACGCATCCCGCGATTCCCCCACCGATGACGAGTACGTCGGACTCGATCACGTTGCCGTCCACCGGTGCCTCCCTCCTATCGTCGGTGGCCGGCCGCAACCGGACGTCCACCAGAAATCGATCATGTCATCGTGCCTGCTCAGCAGGGTTCCCACGAGCGGCCGGGTCAGATCCACGGCGGCGGTTCCGGGGGTACGACCCCGGCCGGACGCACCGTCAGACGGTCCGCCGGCTCTCGCCCGATCAGCCAGCCGAGCAGGCTCCAGCCGGGCCCGGACAACTCCACCGGTCGGCCGATCCCGGTCCCACCCGTCCCACCGAGCTGCCATTGGCGGGCCCGGTCGACGGCCCGCAACCGCACCGCCAGGTCGGGGTGGCGGCCGGTGATGGTCGCCGTCACCTCGTCCAGCAGCGCGTCGGTCAGCGGATCGGGCAGGTCGGCGAGACTGCCGCCGAGGTCGAGATCGGCAGCGTGCACCCAGACCTCGCGTACCCGCAGCCAGCACACCTGGCTCGCAGGCACCTCACGGCCCTGGCCGGTCCGCACGGGCGCCGACCAGGCGTCGCCCGGCATCGCCTCGATCGCGCTCTCCAGCCGCCGGGTCGCCGCCGCCAGGTCCGCCCGCAGTCCGGCAGCGCCACGCCCGGCTCCGGCGTCGATGTCAGCGGCCCGCTGATCGGCGTCGGCGTACATCGGGGTGGGGACCCCGGTTCGCGCCCAGGTCAGCAGGTTCACCAGGGCGTCGGCGTTGCGAGCCAGATGGGTGACGAGGTGGGCGCGCGTCCAGCCGGGCAGTCGGCTCGGTGCCGCCGCTGCCGCGTCCGACAACCCGGCGACGAGTTCCCGGCACCGTCGTTCGCCGGTCGTCAGCCAGCCGGCGACGGCGTCGGGTCTCTCAACGGTCATGGCCGCTCCGACCGACAGGTGTTGCGGCATTCCCCGATTCCCCCGATCCGGGTGACCAGCAGGTCGCGGTCGGCGAGGTAGCGAGGTGGTTTGCGGGCGTGGCCGACCCCGCCGGGCGTGCCGGTGGCGATCACGTCGCCGGGCCGCAGCGTGAAGATGGTCGACAGGTACGACACCAGCCGCGCCGGGCCGAAGACCAGCTCGGTGCTGTCCGAGCGCTGCACGACCTCGCCGTTGACCAGGCACTCGACGGCGAGCCCGGCGTCGAGGTCCAACTCGTCCGGGGTGACCAGGCAGGGGCCCAACGGCGTGGTGGACTCGAACGTCTTGCCGGCCAGCCACTGCGGGGTGCGGTACTGCCAGTCCCGGGCGGTGACGTCGTTGAGCACCGTGTAGCCGGCGATGGCGGCGGCCGCCCGGGCCTCGGTGGCGTGCCGGACCGGGGTGCCGATGACGACGGCCAGTTCGACCTCCCAGTCCATGGCGGTCGAGGCGGCCGGCAGGATGACCGGGTCGCCGGCGCCGATCAGCGCCGGTGGGTACTTGGCGAAGATCGTCGGATACTCGGGAAGCTCCCGCCCCATCTCCAGGATGTGCCGCCGGTAGTTGAGCCCGACACAGACGATCTTCTCGGGTCGGGTGATCAGCGGCGCGTGGTCGAGACCGTCGAGCGGGTGTCGGGCACCGTCGGCCGTGGCGGCCCGGTCGGCCCACCCCGGATCGGTCAGCAGTTCCCCGACGTCGGCCGCCCCGAGCTCGACGGCCGCCTCGGTGTCGAGCCGCACCGCGGTGGTCCCGGTCGCGGTGCGGATGGTCGCCAGCCTCATGCCGGATCCTCCTGCTCGTGTCGCGCCAGGTGCAGCGCCTCGTAACTGGGCGCATCGCTGAACCGGAACAGGTCCACGCCGGCGTCGGTCCGGACGCCGACCGGGCACCATGACGGCACGGCGAACAGATCGCCGACGCCGAGTTCCCGTTCCCCGTCACCGAGCACGACGGTGGCGTGCCCGCTGAAGACCTGCCAGACCGATGAGCCGACCTCCCGCCGCAGGGCGGTGCGGGTTCCGGCGCTCAGCCGGTGCATCTCCAGCCGCAACGTCGCCAGGGCGTCGCGGCCGGTGGTCGGATTGACGAAGCGCACCGCGGCGTGGCCGGGTTCGACCAGACACGGATGCCCTTCGCCGGCGAGTTCCAGCTGGGCGGCGAGCGCCGCGTCGGTGTGTGCCCACCGGTACGCGGGCAGCGGCGAGTTGACGGTGTCCCGGTCGATCGCCAACGGTCGTAGCCCCGGGTGCGCCCAGAGCCGCTCGCCCCGGGAGACCGCCGGGGTCGAGGTGTCGGTGAGCTCGTCCGGGCCGAACTCGAAGAAGCCCGCGTCGAGTTGGGCGTTCAACGGAATGTCGAGCCCGTCCAGCCAGACCATCGGGGCGTCGGCGGTGTTGTGGTGCTCGTGCCAGGCCCAGCCCGGGGTGAGCAGCAGGTCACCGCGGCGCATGGCGACGGGGTCACCGTCGACCACGGTCCAGACGCCCTCTCCTTCGAGTACGAAGCGGAACGCGTTCTGGCTGTGCCGGTGGGCGGGCGCGACCTCCCGGGGACCGAGGTACTGCACCGCTGCCCACAGCGTCGCGGTGGCGAACGGGTCGCCGGGCAGGCCGGGGTTGGCCAACGCGATGGCCCGGCGTTCCCCGCCCCGGCCGACCGGGACCAGGTCGCCGGCGCGGGCGGCGAGGGGCAGCAGCCGGGCCCACGGCCAGACGTGCGGCACGGCGCGGGGCGTCGGGGCGACCGGCATCAACCCGGCCCGTACGGTCCAGAGCGGCTTGAGTCCGGCGGCGTCGAAGTCGGTGTAGAGCTGCTGCAGAGCGTGGTCCTGGACCATCTCGGCACCGCCCTTGGAGTCCACGTCAACCATGCGGCCAGGCTAGGAACCTTCTTTACGACGGAATGATTGCGTGGTCATAATTCTCTCGTGCAGAACGCCGTGCCGTACCCGATCGAGTCCGTCGACAACGCCCTACGCCTGATCCTGCTGCTGCGCGAGCGGTCCCGGCTGGGGGTGGCCGAGGCCGCCCGCCACCTCGGGGTGGCACCGTCGACGGCGCACCGGTTGCTCGGCATGCTGAAGCACCACGGCTTCGCCGTGCAGGACGGTCGACGCGCGTACCTGCCCGGGCCGGTCTTCGCCGAGCTGGGCCTGGTCGCCGGGCGACCGGGCCCGGATCTGCGCAGCGTGGTGCGCCCGCATCTGGAGCGGCTCAGCGGCGCGCTGCAGGAGACTGTGCACCTGGCGGTGCTGCAGGGCACCGCGGTCCGGTTCCTCGACGGCGTGGAGGCGACCCACGGCCTGCGGGTCGGTTCCCGGGCCGGGATGTCGATGTCGGCGCACTGCACCTCGGGCGGCAAGGTCCTGCTCGCCCAGCTCTCGCCGGCGGAGTTGGAGATCCTCTATCCACGCGGGCTGCCCGCGGCGTACGGGCCGGCGGTGGAGGATCTCGCCGCCCTACGTCGCCAGCTGGCCACCGCACGTCGACTCGGGTACGCGGTGAACCGCGAGGAGAGCGAGCGGGGCATCACCGGGATCGGGGTCTGCCTGCGCGACACGGCCGGTCGGGTGCGCGGCGCCCTGGCCGCCGGCATGCCGACCGCCCGTTGCCCGAACACCCGGATTCCCGAGGTGGCGGCCGAACTGCTCACCGCCGCCGGCCTGATCACGGCCGAACTCGGCAGCGGCTGACCGGCCGGTCAGCTCGGGGCGGCGGCGACCGCCGTACCGCCGCTGGCCGCTGGCCGCAACATTGCCGCAACACGCCGTTGACGAAGCAAGCGCTTTGTTGGTAGCTTCCTCGCTACTCTCGCCGGCGTCGCGCCGTGCCGCACCGCCGGTAGAGCATCTGCCGCCTACCGAAGGTGGGACCACGAAGTGAGACACGTACATCGCACCCTCGCGCCGCTGCTGGCCTTGTCCCTGCTGCCACTCGCCGCTTGTAGCAACAGTTCCGATCCGGACCCCGACTCCGATCCCAACACCGACGTCGACGCGAGCGGCTGTGCGCCAGCGGCGACGTTCGGCTCGGTGGCCCACGACCCGACCGCCATCCTCAGGTACGGCAGCGTGCCGGCCAGCTCGCTCGACCCGATCCGGATGATCGAGGCGAACGAGATCACCGTGCTGCAGACGATCTTCGACCCGCTGGTCAAACTCGACGCCAACGACCAACCCGTACCCGGCCTGGCCACCGAGTGGGCGGTCGTCGACGACGGCGTCATGGAGTTCACCCTCCGCGAGGACGTCGTCTTCTCCGACGGCACCCCGTTCGATGCCGAGGCAGTGCGCTTCAACATCGACCGGGCGATGAACGACGACGAGTCGAACATCAAGGCCGAACTCGCCAACGTCCAAGCCGTCGAGGTCGTCGACGAACACACCGTACGGTTCGACCTGGATCCGCCGAACCCAGCCGCCTTCCCGATCATCCTCTCCGACCGTCCCGGGCTGATGGCCTCGCCCGACGCGGTCCGCGCCGCCGGCTCCTCCACCGCGTTCAGCGACGCACCGGTCGGAGCCGGACCGTACGCCGTCGAGGGTGCCTGGTACTCGCGCGAACGGGTCAACGTCCGGGCCTGGGACGGCTACTGGAACGCCGAGGAACGACTGCTCGGCGGGATCGACTTCATCGAAACCTCGACCGACGCCAGCCTCGGCGCGCTGCAGGCCGGGGATCTCGACGTGCAGTACATCGAGGACGACAAGGTCGGCGCGGCCTGCGCCGACGACCGGCTGCGGGTGATGTCGTCGTCGACCAACGAGATCCGCGCACTACTGATCAACCAGGCCATGGAGCCGTTCGACGACGTACGGGTCCGCCAGGCGCTGCGCCACGCCCTCGATCGTGAGGCGATCGCCGCGGCGTTGACCGATGGACGGTCCGAGGCAGCCACTCAGTGGTTCCCCGAAGGCTCGGTCGCCTACTCGGCGGAGCTGGCCGACGCCTATCTGTACGATCCGGAGCGGGCCCGGGAACTGCTCGCCGAAGCCGGCTATCCGGACGGCGTGACGTTCACCGCCGAGATCGGCGGCACCTTCACCGCGTACGTACGGATGGGTGAGCTGGTGCAGGCGCAGTTGCAGCAGGCCGGCTTCACCATGGACCTACAGCTGATCGACCCGGCGCAGATGCTCGCCCGCCTCTATGGCACAGCCGACTCACCGCCGCAGATCGCCGCCGCGCCGCTGGCGATGGCGCCGGCCCGGTCACCGTCCAACCGGTTCCGGGAACGGTTCTTCGAAGACGGTCGGTACAACCCGTCCGGCGAGACGGTCCCGGGGCTTCGGGACCTGGTCGTCCGGGCCGATGCCGCCGTCGACCCGGACGAACGGGCCGACCTGCTCCGCCAGGCCGCCGCCCTGGCCGCTGCGGAGGCCGGCGCAGGGGTGCCGCTGTTCTTCGTCGCCGGGCACACCGCGATGGGCGCGTACGTCGGCGGGGTGCAACGCGGTTCCACCAGGTCGAACATGACGTTCGACGGGCTGTACGTCACCGAGGGCAGGGTGCCGGTGGCCTGACACCGGACCCCGGCCGGGCACCGCCGGGGACGAACCACCGTCGGCGCCGTGGGATCCGCACCCGGATCCCACGGCGCGGCGTGTGTGGTGTGGTGCCGTGGTGCCCGTGCCCTGGTGACCGGCCGGCACCGACGGCCGACCGTTGACGAACAAGCGCTCGTTAGGTACGTTGCCCGGACAGTCAGACGCTGGTCGACACAGCGTTCCGGCGGCCAAAGGACTGCGCACAGATGGCCTCACTCATCCTCCGGCGACTCCTGTCGGCGATCCCGCTGCTGCTGATCGTTTCCCTCGGCGCCTTCTCCCTGGTCGCGCTGCTACCCGGCGACCAGGCGACGGCGATCGCCGGTGAGCACGCCACCCCGGAACAACTGGCCGCCCTGCGCCAGCAGCTACGCCTCGACGACCCCTTCCTGGTCCGCTACGCCCACTGGCTCGGCGGCATCGCACAGGGCGACCTGGGCGACTCGGTGGTCACCGGCCGGGCGATCGGCGACGAGATCCTGCGCCGCGCGCCGCTGACCGCGAGCATCGCCCTGGGCACCCTCGTCGTCGTCCTGCTGATCGGCGTACCGACCGGGCTCCTGCAAGGGGTCTACGCCGGACGCGCCGTCGACCGGTTCGGCCTGCTCGGCAGCGCCATCGGCCTGGCCGTACCGAACTTCTGGCTGGCGACCATGCTGATCGCCGTCTTCGCGGTGCAACTGCGTTGGCTGCCGGCCACCGGCTACACCCCGCTGAGCGAGGGAGTCCTACCGTGGGCCCAGAACCTGGTCATGCCGTCGATCACCCTCGGTGTGTTCACCGCCGCTGAGCTGGCCCGGCAGCTGCGCAGCGGATTCCTCACCGCGTACGACCAGCCCTACATCCGCACCGCCTGGTCGAAAGGCCTGCCGGCCCGGACCGTCATCGGCAAACACGCGCTGAAGAACGCCGCGGCACCGGCGATCACCGTGCTCGGAATCCGTCTCGGCCATCTGCTGTCCGGCGCGGTGATCGTCGAGTCGATCTTCGGCATGCCGGGGCTCGGCAAGTTCGCCATCGACGCGATCCTCAACCGGGACTTCCCGGTCGTCCAGGCCGTGGTGCTGGTGTCCGCCGGGGTGGTGCTGACCGCGAACCTGCTCGTCGACATCGCGTACGGCCTCCTCAACCCCAAGGTGCGGATCTCATGAGCCGACCAGTCGCTCCGCACAGCGCCCCGTCGGTCGCCGCCGACCGGATCCCCGGTGGCGGGCTGGAAACAGCCGGCCTGGACCGCCGGGTCCGCGGGGACACCCTGGCCGCCCGGATCATCCGTCAACCGGTGACCCTGGTCGCCCTCGGCTACCTGGCGCTGCTCTGCCTGCTGGCGGTCGCCGCCCCGCTGGTCAGCCCGTACGACCCGTACGCCACCGACTTCCGGGCGATCCTCGAACCACCCTCCGCACGGCACTGGCTGGGCACCGACGACCTCGGTCGGGACATGCTCAGCCGGCTGCTCCACGCCTCCCGCGCCTCCCTGCTGGCCTGCCTGCAGGCGGTCGGGCTGGGCCTGCTCGGCGGGGTGCTGCTCGGCGTGACCGCCGGCTACTTCGGCGGGTGGGTGGACCGGCTGGTGATGACGCTGGTCGACGCCGTCCTCAGCGTCCCCGGCCTGCTGCTGGCGATGTCCATCGTCGGCGTGCTCGGCCCCGGGCTGCGCAACGCCATGTTCGCCCTCGCGGTCATCTTCGTGCCGATCTTCGCCCGGTTGAGCCGCATCCAGGCGCTGGCCGTACGCGAGGAGACCTACCTCGAGGCGGCCCGCTCGATCGGCGTGTCGCACCTGCGGTCGGTGCTACGCCACGTCCTGCCCAACATCGCCGGCCCGCTGGTCGTCCAGATCTTCATCACCATGGCCGTGGCGATCGTCGCCGAAGGCGCCATGAGCTATCTCGGGCTGAGCATCCAACCGCCGGAGGCGAGCTGGGGCAACCTGCTGCAGCGAGCGTTCTCGTCGGTCGCCATCGCACCCTGGTTGATCTTCATCCCCGGCCTGACCATCACCCTTACTGTCGTTGCCTTCCAGGTGCTCGGCGACGGACTCAGCCAGGCCCTGTCCGGCGGGCACCAGCAGCAGAAAGCAGGTCGCTGATGACCGCCACCACGACGACCCGCCCGCTGCTGGAGGTCAGCGGGCTGACCGTGAGCGTCGGTTCCGGCCGCAACCCGGTCCACCTGGTGGAGCAGGTGGACCTGACCGTCGCCGCCGGTCAGACCCTCGGGTTGGTCGGCGAGAGCGGGTCCGGCAAGAGCATCACCTGCCTGGCGCTGGCCGGACTGTTACCCCAGGGTGCCCGGGTCACCGGCGGCTCGATCCGGTTCGCCGGTGAGGAACTGACCGGCCGCTCCTCCGCCGAGCTGACCCGGTTCCGGGGCAGCCGGATCGGCATGGTCTTCCAGGAGGCGCTGAGCAGTCTCAACCCGGCGTTCACGGTCGGCAACCAGATCGTCGAGAGCCTGCGCCGGCACACCCCGATGACCCGAAGACAGGCCAACGAGCGCGCGGTGGAACTGCTGGACCTGGTCCGGATCCCGGATCCCCGGCAACGGGCGGCCAGCTATCCGCACGAGATGTCCGGCGGGATGGCCCAGCGGGCGCTGATCGCGATGGCAATCGCCGGTGAGCCGGAGCTGCTGATCGCCGACGAGCCCACCACCGCGCTGGACGTCACGGTGCAGTTGCAGATCCTCCAGTTGCTCGGCGAGCTGCGCGACGCGCTCGGCATGGCGTTGCTGCTGATCTCGCACGATCTCGGCGTCATTTCCACCATGGCGCAGCAGCTCAGCGTCATGTACGCCGGACAGGTCGTCGAATCCGGACCGGTCGGTGACGTCTTCGCCGCGCCCCGGCATCCGTACACCAGCGCGCTCATCGCGTCGAGCGCCGACGTCGCGGCGAAGTCGCGGCGGCTGCCGGTGATCCCCGGCCAGGTGCCACGACCGGGCAGCTTCCCCGCCGCCGGCTGTCGGTTCGCCAACCGGTGCCGGCACGTGCTCCCGCAGTGGGAACGCCAGGACCCACCGTGGACCGTGCTGGCCGACGGTGCCCGGGGCACCCGCTGCGGCCGACACGCCGAGCTCGGCCTGCCCGGCACCGGCGCGGTGCCGGATCCCGGCCCGCCGGCCGATCCGGCCGACGCGGGCCGCGACGCCGAACCTGTCAGCGCGGGACCCGGCGACGCCGAACTGGACGGTCCCCTCACCGACGCCGGCACGGTGCTGCGAATCCGCGACCTCGGCAAGCAGTTTCCGGTCCGCCGTGGCGTGCTGGGACTGCGCCGGGTCGTGGTGCACGCCGTCGACGGGGTCGATCTGACGGTACGGCGCGGCCGCACCCTCGGGCTGGTCGGCGAGAGCGGCTCGGGCAAGTCGACCGTCGGCCGACTCGCTCTACGGCTGATCGAACCCACCAGCGGGGAGGTCACGTTCCTCGGCCGGGACCTCGCCGCGATGAGCCGCGGTCAGCTACGGTCCCACCGCATCGGCATGCAGATGGTCTTCCAGGACCCGTACGCCTCGCTGGATCCGTCGATGACGGTCGGCCAGAGCATCGCCGAGCCGCTGGTGGTGCACTCCCGGCTCACCCCGGCCGAGCGTCGCTCCCGGATCGGACGACTGCTGGAACGGGTCGGGCTGGACCCGTCGCTGGCCCGCCGGTCGCCGCGCTCGCTCTCCGGCGGCCAGCGCCAGCGGATCTCGTTCGCCCGGGCGTTGGCGCTGGAACCGCAACTCATCGTCTGTGACGAGCCGGTGAGCGCCCTGGACGTCTCCACCCGATCGCAGATCGTAAACCTCATCCAGGACATTCAGGAGTCCGAGGGGATCGCCTTCCTCTTCATCGCCCATGACCTCGCCCTGGTGCATCACCTCAGCCACGAACTCGCGGTGATGTACCTGGGGCGGGTGGTGGAGAGCGGACCGGCCAGCCGGGTGTACGCCGAGCCCGCGCACCCGTACACCAAGACGCTGCTGGCGTCGATGTTGACGCCGGCCAGCCACGGCCTCGCCGGCCGCACCACGCCGACCGGCGAGATTCCCAGCCCGATCGACCCACCGTCGGGCTGCCGGTTCCGCACCCGCTGCCCGTCCGTCATGCAGATCTGCGCCGAGGTGACCCCGAAGCCGGTGCCGATCCCGGGTGGCGGCTGGTCCGCCTGTCATCTGCACCAGTGATGCCGTGCGCCGGCCTGCTGGGCGCGCACCAGCCGGCCAAGCCGCCGCCGACCGCCATGTCGGCCATCGGCGCGGTGCCGCCAGCAGGGTCACCGGGACAGCCCATGGCCGAACCGGGCTCCTTCCAGCACCGCATGGGTCAACCGGCGCGGCGCCAGCGCGTCCCCGACCAGCTGGCGTCGCAGCTGCGCCGGCAGGGCCGTCCGCAGGTCTGTCGCCGCCGCCCGGCCGTGCGCGAGAACCACCGCGCCGGCGGGGACGGTGGACCGGTGCCCGCTGAACAGCTGCTCGACCTCGACCGTGTCGCCGACCCACCGGCGCACCCGGGTCATCGGCGTGATCGTCACCGACCCGGCGAACAGCCGGCGCAGCAGCGCCGACCGGGTCCGTAGCTCGATGTCGGGTCCGATGTCGACGCACTCGGTGACCAGGCGTACCGGCCAGCCGGCACCGGCCAACAGGTCGGCGGCGAGAAACGGCTCGAGATGCCGCTCGGCACCGCCGACCACCACGGCCGGCGCGCCCGCCGGCGGCCGGCGGCCCGCCAACAGGTCCAGTGTGGTCAACGGCGGGTGGTCGCTCGGGAAGTCCGCCGGCCGGGCACGGCTGCCGGTGGCCAGCACCACCAGCTCCGCGTCCAGCGCGACCAGGTCGGTGGCGGTGGCCGCCGACCCGGTACGCAGGGTGATCCGCCCACCGGCCGGGTCGGGCTGGTCCACCAGCGCTCGCAACCGTTGCTCCAGCCGGTGCAGCAGCGGCGTCCAGGCGGCGAGCAGCGGCGAGCCGACCAGTTGGCGCAGCACCCCGCCGACCGAGTCGGCTGCCTCGATCAGGGTGACGTCGGCTCCGCCGCGCGCCGCGCCGATCGCCACCTCCAGGCCAGCGGGCCCGGCGCCGACCACCGCGATCCGGCGGCGGTTCGGCTGGCTGCGGGTGAGCCCGCGGCGGGCGAGGCGACGGGTGCCGGCGGGCGGGCGGTCGAACTCGGCCTCCCGCCCGGCGCGCGGGTTCGCCGGGCAGGAGAACGGCACCCGTACGCACTCGTTGCAGCCGACGCAGCGCGCGATCCGGGCTGTGTCCCCGCTGATCGTCTGCCGGGCGAAGGCGGGATCCGCGATCAGCGCCCGGGCCAGGCCGACCAGGTCGGCCGTCCCGTCGGCGACCAGCTCGCGGGCGAGGGCCGGGTCGGTGATCCGGCCGGTGACCACGACCGGGACGCCGACGGCTGCGCGGACCAGCCGGGCAGCCGCCGCAGCCGGCGCCGGTGGCACCAGCCACGGCCCGGTGTACGCGGTGGCCGGCCGGCCGGCGCGCAGCCCGTCGTGGTTGCCCAGGGACAGGTTGACGTAGTCGACGAGGTCGGCCAGCCCGCCGGCGACCTCGGCCACACCGGTCGGGTCGATCCCGGCCGGTAGTTCCTCACCGGCGGTGAGCCGGATGCCGAGCAGCGCGCCGTCTCCCACGGTGCCGCGGATCGTCCGCAGGATCCGGCGGATCAGCCGCAGGCGATCCGCCAGCGATCCCCCGTACCGGTCGGTGCGGCGGTTGTAGTGCGGCGACAGGAACCGGTTCAGCAGATAGCCGTGACCGGCGTGCAGCTCGACCCCGTCGAATCCGGCGGTGACGATGGCCGCGGCGGTGCTGTCGTAGCCGTACACCAGGTCGTCGATCTCGGTGGCGGTGAGTTCGTGCGGTACGGCCCCCGTGTCGTCGGCGCGTACCTCGGACGGGGCCACCGTCGGCTGGAAGTTGTCCCAGCCACGTTCGGCGCCGGGGTGATGGATCTGGCCGACGGCGACCGCTCCGCCGCTGTGCACCGCCGCCGCGAGCCTGGCCAAAGGGTCGTGCGCGCCGGCGAGCAGCAGGTCCCGGTGCCGGGGGTCACGGACGTGGAACGAGACCGCGTCGGGGTCGGCGTAGGCTTCCGGGTCGCCGGCACACACCTGCGCCGGGTACACCGGATTGGCGTACACCCCCTGACCGGCAGGCAGCACGATCATCGCGACTCCACCCGCGGCGCGCTCGGCCACGTAGCGCAGCAGCCGCCGGGGTGGCAGCCGGCCGAGGTGTGGCGTCATCACCATCCGGTTGCGTAGCCGGTGCCGGCGCACCAGGAGCGGCGCCGCCAACGGATCGCCGATCGGCTCCGGCCGCTCGCCGGCCACGTCGGTCCACTCACCGGTCACGCCGGCAGCAGCGTCTGCAGGGCGACGCCCAGCCCGCCGTCTACGGCGATGACCTGGCCGGTCACGTACCGGGCGGCATCGCCGAGCAGGAACACCGCGACCGGGGCGATGTCCGCCGCCGATCCGGTACGCCCGAGCGGGACGGCGGCGCCGCGACGCTTCGCGGCCTGCGGATCACGGCTGCTGGCCGAGAAGTTCGTGCCGCTGACGATGCCCGGGGCGATGGCGTTTACCCGGATCCCGTCCGGTCCCCACTCCAGCGCCATCTGCCGGGTCAGCGAGATGACCGCCGCCTTTGCCGCGTTGTACGCGCCGGCGCCGGGGGCGGCGTGGATGCCGCAGAGCGAGGAGAGGTTGACGATCGCGCCAGCACCGGCGGTCAACGCGGGCAGTGCCGCCTGGCTGCAGTAGAGCGCGCTGGCGCAGTCGATCCGCATGATCGCGTCCCAGTCGTCCGCCGCGATCGACCGCAGCGGTCCGCCACGGACCACGCCGACGTTGTTGACCAGCCCGGTGAGCCGGCCGAGCAGTTCACCGGCGGTGCCGACCACCCGGGCGGCGGCCTGCGGATCGGCCACGTCCCCCGGTACCGGGTACGCGGTGCCGCCGGCCGCGACGACCGAGTCCGTCGTGGCCCGGGCGGCGGCCGGGTCCAGGTCGTTGACGGCCACCGCCGCACCGGCCGCGGCGACCTCCCGGGCGATCGCCGCCCCGATTCCCGATCCGGCGCCGGTGACCAGCACCGCGCCATCCACCAGTCGTGTCATCGCGACCCCTCCCCGGTGCCGCCCGGCGGTCCGCCGGGTGGGCTCATTCGTCGACCGCCAGTAGTACGTTCTTGATCCGGCTGAACTCGAGCAGCCCGGCGAGCCCGCCGACCTTGCCGTAGCCGCTCTGTTTCACCCCGCCGAACGGGGCGAACGGTCCGGCGGGCGCACCGGCGCCGTTGACGCCGACGTTGCCGACGTCAAGCGCCGAGGCGACCCGCAGCGCCCGGTCGACGTCGCGGGTGTGGACGTAGCCGGCGAGGCCGTACCGGCTGGCGTTGGCCGCTTCGACGGCCTCGGCCTCCTCGTGGAACCGGCAGACCGACAGCACCGGCCCGAAGATCTCCTCGGTGGCGAGTTCGCTGTGCGGGTCCACGTCGGAGAAGACGGTCGGTGCGACGTAGCACCCGTCGGCGAGTTCGCCACCGGGCCGGTGCCCGCCGAGGACCAGGTCGCCGGCACCGTCGCGGCGGGCCCGGTCGATGACCCCGACGACCCGGTCGCGGGCGGCCGCGTCGATCAGCGGCCCCATCCGGACGGCCGGGTCGAACGGATCGCCGACGGTGACCGCGCCGATTCCGTCGACCAGCCGGTCGAGTACCTGGTCGTACACGTCGTCGTGGACGAACATCCGGGTCGGGATGGTGCAGCCCTGGCCGCTGTTCGCGGTGATCAGCAGCGCCAGCCGGCAGGCCCGGTCGAGATCGGCGTCCGGGAAGACCAGCGACGCGCTCTTGCCGCCGAGTTCCAGCAGCAGTGGTTTGAGGGTCGGGGCCGCGGCCGCCTGGATGCGGCTCGCGGTCGCGGGGCCGCCGACGAAGCCGATCTTGTCGATGTCGGGGTGCCGGACCAGGGCGTCACCGACCGCCGGGCCGCCGGGCAGCACGTTGACCACCCCGGGCGGCAGGCCGGCCTCGGCGCACATCCGGCCGAACCGCAGCGCGGCGAACGGGGCCTGCTCCGGTGGCTTGACGATCACCGTGCAGCCGGCCGCCAACGCCGGGGCCACCGTGGTCTGGATGTTGGCCAGCGGATGGTTCCAGGTGAGGATGGCGCCGACCACACCTACCGGTTCCAGCAGGGTCAGGTCGAGCGCGCCGGGCATCCGCAGCGAGTCGCCGGTCGCCTTGTCCAGCCAGCCGGCGTAGTAGTCGAAGAAGGTCTGCCCGGTGGTGTAACGACCAAGTGACAGCGCGGCCGGGGTGCCGACCTCCAGGGCGTTGATCGCGGCGAACTCGGCGGCGTTGGCCCGGATCAGGTCACCGAGCCGGGTCAGGACCTCCCGGCGTCGGTCGGTCGGCCAGCGCCGCCACCCGGGCAGCGCGGCTCGGGCGGCGGCGACAGCGTCGGCTACCTCGGCTGCCCCGGCGAGAGCGAAGACCTGCTGGACCCGCCCGGTGCCCGGGTCGACGTGCTCGCGCTGGCCGCCGGTGCCGGTGTCCCGCCATTGCCCGCCGACCAGGATGCCGGGTCGCAGCAGGTCGGTCGGGTCGGCTGGCCGGGTGATCACCGCCATCGCGGACCGCCGGGGCACCGGATCGGGGTCGGGCTGGACGACGACAACTGCACAGCTTCACCTCACAAGCGCTTGCTTGGTGAAGACGATACCGCAGCCCAGCCCGCTCCGGAACCACCGTGGCGCCCAGCCTCGTCCGGGTCGCCCCAGCGGGCGATCAGCCGGCCGGCCGGTACGCCCCCACGCCGTCCACCCAGCTCGCGGTCAGCAGCCCGCGCTCGACGAGCAGGTCGAGGTGCAGCGCCGTCTCGTTGACCGCGAGCATCCGGTGGTACGGCGCCAGATCGTCGAGTTTGCGCCGGTGGCGCGTCCACGGCATGGTCAGCGCCACCTGGTATGCCGTCCCCGCTCCGGCGACGACCGCGGCACCGATCTCGGCCAACCGCTCGTCATGATGGGCGAGTAGTTCGTCCACCCGGCGGTGGACGCTGTCCGTCACCGGGCCGTGTGCCGGCAGCAGCAGCGCGTCCGGCAACGCCCGCACCGCCCGCAGCGAGTCGAGGTAGCAGCCGAGCGGACGGTGTGCCGCCACCGCCTCGAAGCCGACCGACGGGGTGATACCCGGGAGCACGTGGTCCCCGGCGAAGAGCAGTCCGGCGGCGGGGTCACGGAAGACGTAGTGCCCGGCGGTGTGCCCCGGTGTCGGCAACGCGCGGAGCAGTCGCCCCGACAGGGCCACATCCCGCTCGCCGCTGAGCCACTCGTCGGGTGGCTGCCAGTCGAGTTCCGGCTGACCCGGCTGCCGGGTCAGCCGACGCACCTCGTCGACGAGCTCACCCGCGCCGGCCGCGTGCAACTGGGCCAGCGAAGCCGCGTACGGATCGTTCGTGCCGGCGGCGATGAACTCCAGGCTGGGCCGCTCGCCGATGCCCAGCGCCACCGGCACACCCGTCTCCCGGCGGATTGAGACCGCCTGGGAGTAGTGATCCTGGTGGATGTGAGTGACCAGGAACCGCCAGATCCCGCCCAGGTCGCGCCCGAGTTCCCGCAACGCGGCCTCCAACGCCGCCCGCGCGGCCGGCACCGCCCACCCGGCGTCGATCAGCACCAGTCCGGCGTCGTCCTCGATCGCGTAGACGTTCACCGCCCGCAGACCGTCGTCGGGCATCGGCAGCGGAATCCGGTGAACCCCGTGCGCCACCGGGAAGACTCCGGGTGCCATCCAGTCCGACGTCGTGGCCATCGGGCACCCCCTCGCACTGACCCACCAGCCACTGACCATACCGGTCGCTTGCTTGGTCAGCGGCAACGGTCGCGACCACCGCCCGTGATCGTGGCCACAGCGGCATCCGCCGTCAGTAGCCGCGCCACCCCTCCCGGCTGTACTCCAGCACCCGGGGCTCCAGCAGCGTCGACGGCGCCACCGCCAACGGCCCACGGTCCGGCGGGAAGACCTCGGCCGCCCGGAGCACCTCAGGGCGGAGGAACCGCAGCGGCGGGGCGTCCGCCGGAACCCGCAGCACCGGCGCACCGTCATCGGCGGGTACGGCCATCAGGAAGCCCCAGTCACCGAACGACGGCACGTCCACGTGGTACGGCCGGGTGGTCAGACCGGCGCGCCGGATCGACGCGTCGACGCACCAGTACGCCCGTGGCGCGAAGTACGGCGACCCCGCCTGCACCACCAGCCGCGACGACGGCCCGAGCACCCGGCGCAGCAGACCGTAGAACTCCACCGAGTACAGCTTGGCGGTCGCGGTCTGGTCCGGGTCCGGCAGGTCGACGATCACCGCGTCGAAGGTGCCCGGAACCGCTCTGAGCCAGGTGAACGCGTCGGCGTGCACCAGGCGTACCCGGGGGTCGTCGAAGGCGGCCGCGTTGAGCGTGCGGATCTGCGGGTCGGTGCGGGCCAGCGTCACCACCGCCGGATCGAGTTCGACCACGGTCACCGAGGACACGTCCGGGTAGCGCAGCACCTCCCGCAGCGCCAGCCCGTCACCGCCGCCGAGCACCAGCACCCGGTCACGCTCACCCGCCAGCGCCGGGTGGACCAGCGCCTCGTGGTAGCGGTATTCGTCGACCGAACTGAACTGAAGATCACCGTTGAGGTAGAGCCGCAGGTCCGGAGCACCCGCGACCGGCGACACCGCCCGGGTGAGGACGATCTCCTGATACCGGCTGTGTTCGGCGTGCACCACCGGATCGCGGTAGAGCTGCTGACGCGCCGTCACCTCGAAGTCCTCGGCCATCAGGTAGGCGCCGCACAACACAACGCCGACCAGCGTCGCGGCCACGGCCACCGCCGCCCGGCCGCGCCGGCCCAGATCCTGGCGGAACACGGTGCCGACCAGCAGGATCCCGGCCAGCGCGTTGACCACACCGACCAGCAGCGCGCCGCGTAGCTGACCGAAGAACGGAATCAGCAGGAACGGGAAGGCCAGCCCACCGAGCAACGCGCCCACGTAGTCGGCGGCGAACAGGTCGGCGACCGCGCTGCCGGCAGACTGGGCCCGGATCCGCTGCAGCAGGACCATCAGCAGCGGAATCTCCGCCCCGATCAGCAGTCCGAGCACGAAGGCGATCGCCACCAACGCCGGCGCGTACAGGTCGAGCCAGGCGAAGGCGGCATAGAGCACCAGCACCGACAGGCCGCCGAGCAGCGCCAAGGCCAGCTCGACAGCGGCGAACGCGATGACGGCGCGGTGCTGCAACGGCTTGGCGGCCAACGCGCCGACGCCCATCGCGAACACCATCACGCCCAGCACGATCGACGCCTGCCCGACGGTGTCCCCGATCAGGTAGCTGCCCAGGGCGACGAGGGCCAACTCGTAGACCAGGCCGCAGGCGGCACAGACGAAGACCGCGGCGAGCACCGCCGGGCGGGCCAGCCGCGCGTAGCGGCGCCCGGCGCCGGCGGCATCGTCCGACGCCGGGACGGCGACCGCCGTCATCAGCTGCTCGCTGACATCAGCTGATCGCCGCCGCCACGATCGCGCCGGTGGCGAGGTGGATGACGGCGCTGATCCAGACCGCCGGATGTGGCTGCGGGTCCACCAGGATGTCCCCCAGACGTCCGGGGGTCACCGCGTCGAGCAGCACGAACGACACCGCCATCACGACCAGGCCGAGCAGCCCGTATCCGGCGGTGCCGACCAGGCCGTCGACGAAACTGTTCTCCCCGGCGGTGATTGCGGCGACCACGATGATCCCCACCGCGGCGAGATTCGAGGCGAGCAGGATGCTGGCGTTGCGGTTGCGTTGGGACCAGATCAGCTCGTGCAGCTTGCCCGGGGTGACGACGTCGACGAGCAGGTAGCCGAGGGCCATCAGGACCAACCCCACCCCGCTGTACGCGAGGGTCAGCAACAGGTCGACGAAGAGGGTTCGGAACATGTGGGACTCCAGGGGTGAAGGGGTGTCACTTGCCAGTGCCCGGGCCGCCGCCACGGGTCGTGCTGCCACGCTGCCAGTTCCACGAGTTGCCCACGACGGGCCGGTAGCGGGCGTGGGCGGTCGCCATCCGTTCGACGAGGATCAACGAGCCGAGCGCGGCCGGCAGGATCACCACCGAGTCGTCGCCGTACCGCAGATAGTGCCGGTCGCCGTCGATGAAGCGGTCCGCCGGTTGGAACTCCCTGCTGAGCTCGTCGGCCACCTCTGCCGGTGGCCGGTCGGACCGGAATCCCTTGGCGTCGGAGCCGATGTCGTCGACGGTCGAGCGGGCGTAGCTGCGTTCGACGTAGCTACGGGCGGAGAAGGTGCCGGCCGCCAGCCCGCAGCACGACACGATCACGCCCACCAGGGCGAGCACCACGCCGCCAATGATCCACTTACCTGAAGTCATCGTGTCGTCACCACCGTCTCGGTCTCGACCAGCTCGCCCCCCTGCGGATACGAATGCCAGGTGAGCCAGCTGACCTGGCCGTCGTCGAACCGGGCATGCAGTGCGGTCAACGCGTCCGGGCTGCCGGGAAAGATCCCGACCAGCGCCTGTGGATCGTCGGTCAGCCGCCGCCGCAGCTCACCGACCCGCGCGGCGAGCGCGGCGGCGGGCAACCGCCGCACCCGGGCCGTGAAGTGGTACCCGTCGGGGCCGTCCACCGCCGGCGGCAGGTCCCGCGGCCGACCGGGCAGGCAGGCGACCGTCTCGACCAGTTCGCTGTCGCCGGTGCGCAGCACCGCCTGGTGGGAGGCGCCCAACAGGCGCAGCCGGAGCAGTCCGCATCGGGTCGCTCCCGCACCGCCCGGCCCGCCACCCGCTGCCAGCGGCGACACCGTCGCCGGCGACGGCAGGTCGAGCACGTACAGGGCGGGCAGTTGCGCCAGCCCCAGCGCGAAACCGAGATCGGCGGCGGTGGTGTCGACGTACGGTGCGTCGAGGCTGACCAGCATGTCAGGCCGACCGGCCGGTCGGCGGCTGACCACCGGCAGGGTAGATCATCACCTCGGCCCGGTGCAGCACCGCACCGAGCCCGATCTCCCAGCGGGACGAATCACCGTATCCTTCGAAGGAGAGCCGGGCGTCGTCCGGCGCGGTGTAGTCGTAGTAGCGGACGGTGCCGTTGGGCGCCAACCCGGTGGCACCGACACTGGTGAACCTGGCCTGCCCGGACTCGTCGAGCCGGTAACGCCGGCCGGCGAGGTCGATCGTCCCGGCACCGGGCTGCAGCACGACATCCGGCGCCGCCGACCGCCAGAGCACCAACTCCAGGTCCGGATCGGACTCCACCGAGAGCCACAGCTTGTCGCCCCGGGCGTCGTCGAGGAAGTGTTCGCTCCAGTTCCAGCCGCCCTCGGCGAAGTGCACACTGCCGCGTACCACGTACGACTGGCCCTTGGTCTCCACGATGTCGCCGGGTACCAGCCGGCGGGGGTCGCCGCGCAGCGCGTCGGTGTCACCGGTGTGGAACGGGTCGGCCGGGGAACGCCCGGCCCGATTGGAGTCGTTGGCCCGGACCCGGGACCGCCACACCCCGATCGACACCGCCACCACTCCGGCGACTGCGATCAGGCACCCCAGCCCGGTCACCAGGTAAGCCACTGTCCCGTTCATGCCGCCGTCCTTCACTCGTCCACCGGTCGACGACCGTAACAAGTGCGCGCACCCCGCCAGCAAACGATCATCTTCGTGACGACATCACCACCACCTGCAACGATGCGGCGCCTGCGTCAGCCGCAGACGTAGCAAAGGTCGGCTAGCATCGGCCGGATGGCTGGTCCCCGCCATGACCTCGACGCCGTACGCACCGCCGTACGCACCGCCGTACGCACCGCAGTGCCCGCCCAACCGGTCCGGACGGTGTCCCTGATCGGTGCAGGTCTCGACCACATCTGTTACGACGTCGACGGCGAACTGATCGTCCGCGCCGCCAGGAAACCGGATCCGGACCGGCTGCAGCGCGAGGTCCACCTGCTCGCCACCGTCGCGGAGGTGTCACCGCTGCCGGTCCCCCGGCCCTTGTTCGCTGTCGGCGGCTGGTGCCTGGGATACCGCAAGCTACCGGGGATTCCACTACTGGACCTGCCGCCCGAGACGCGGGCCGCGTACGCCACACCGGTCGCCGCGGCCATCGGCACGCTGCTCGACCGGTTGCACACCACCGCGGCGAGCCGCCGGACGCCCCTCGACTGTGCGTTGCGCGGCTACTCCGCCGCCGGCAACGAGTTGGAAGCACTCCGGGTGCAGGCACGCTTCCACGGCCGGTGCCGGGTCTTCGAGGACCTCGCGTACGGCGTCGAGGCCGGCCGGGACCGGTACGTCGCCACGTCGCTGGCCGCGTTGAACTGGCTCTTCCCTGGGTGAAGCCCGGTCGGACCCGCACCGGGCCGCACCGATCGGCGAGTCACGCCTGGCCAGTATCAGCCCAGCCGCGTGTCGAACCAGTCGGCGGCGTCGGCGACGACCAGGTCCAGTGTGCCGGGCTCGGCGAACAGGTGACCGGCACCCGGCACCACCCGCAGTTCGCACGGCGCCGGCAGGGCAGCCGCAGCAGCGGCGTTGAGCTCCTTGACCTGCGGGTCGAGCTCCCCGACGAGCAGCAGGGTCGGTGCCCGCACTTCGGCCAACCCGGCGCCGGCGAGGTCGGGACGGCCGCCACGGGAGACCACGGCAACCACCCGGTCAGGCCGCGCCGCGGCGGCCAGCAACGCCGCCGCCGCGCCGGTGCTGGCACCGAACAGACCCACCGGTAGGTCACCGAGGTCAGGTTGTCCTGCCAACCAGTCGACGACCGCGGTCAGCCGCCGGCTGAGCAGTTCCATGTCGAACCTCAGCTCGGCGGTGACCGCGTCGATCTGCTCCTCATCCTTGGTCAGCAGGTCGACCAGGACGGTGGCGAGACCGGCTGCGTTGAGCCGATTGGCGACCATCCGGTTGCGTGGGCTGAGCCGGGAACTTCCACTACCGTGGGCGAACAGCACCACCGCGCGGGCGTGGTCGGGCAGCACCACGTCGGCGTCGAGCACGACGCCAGCGGCGGGTACGCGTACCACGGTGTCCTGGGCCACGACCGACGTGTACCCGGTCGGCGGCCGTTCATGCCCACCCGGCTCGTCGGTCAGTTCCGGTCGAGCGGATCGCCGTGGCCGGCGGCGTAGAGCTCACCCAGCCGGCGCACCAGCGGCGCGTCCGCCAACGGGGTCCCGTCGATGGCTGCGACCGCCCGTACCCCGACCGAGGCGTTGGTGACGAAGGCACCGTGACCGCCGGTCAGCTCGGACAACGGCACCGGGGCGGATCGGCAGCGCAGTCCGGCGGCCTCGGCTGCCGCCGACACCAGCCGCCGGGTGACCCCGGACAGGCAGGGCCCGGCCGGCCAGCGCACCTCGCCGTCGACGGCGAACCCGACGTTCCAGGTGGGTCCTTCGAGAATATGACCGTCGGCGGTGATGAACAGCGCGTCGTCGAAGCCCGCCGCCCGGGCGAGTCGGCGCTGCCGTACGGCGCCGAACAGTCCGGTGTGCTTCACCGCCGGCAGGTCCCGCTGATAGGTGCAGGACCGCAACCGCAGCGGGGTGGTCGGTCCGGCGCCAGCCGGGCGGGTGGTGATCAGGACCCGCGGTCGCGGCGGTACGTCGACCGGCCCGGCGACGGTCAGCGACGGATCGAAGATCGTCACCCGTACAGTGGTCGTCGGGATCGCCGGAGCGGACCCGACGGCGGCCCGGAGCACGGCGAGCACCCGGTCGGGGTCCAGGTCGGCGCCGAACACCGTACGGCAGTCGTCGACCAGGCGGTTCAGGTGCAGCCGCAGGCCGCGGACCCGCCCACGCTCGACGGTCATCGTGGTGAAGTGTCCGAAGTCGTAGAGCGCCAGCGCGGCCAGCTCCGCCGGGGTGACCGGCCGGCCATCGAGCCACATCGGACCATCGGCCGGTGCGCTCATCGCACCGACCGGGTGGCGAGCTGGTACGCCGTCAGCAACGCCCGCGCCTTGAGCATCGTCTCGGCGTACTCGTCGGCGGGGTCGGAGTCCAGCACGATGGCGCCGCCGACGCCGACGGTGACCCCGTCGCCGGTCGCGACCGCGGTCCGGATCACGATGCTGAGGTCGGCGCCGCCGGTCAGGCCGAAGTAGCCCAGCGCGCCCGAGTAGATGCCGCGGGCCTGGCCTTCCAGCCGGTCGATGATCTCCATGGTGCGTAGTTTCGGCGCGCCGGTCATCGAGCCGCCGGGGAAGCAGGCGCGTACGCAGTCGACCGGGCTGGTGTCGTGGCGCAACCTGCCCTCGACGGTGGAGACCAGCTGGTGCACCGTCGGATAGGTCTCGGTCGCCATGAAACGCGGCACCTCGACGGAGCCGATCTCGCAGACCCGACCGAGGTCGTTGCGGACCAGGTCGACGATCATCAGGTTCTCCGCTCTGGTCTTTTCGGCGGCGGTCAGGCCACGCCGCAGCTCGTCGTCGCGGCGGGGGTCGGTGCCGCGCGCGGCGGTGCCCTTGATCGGTGTGCTCGACACGGTGCCGTCGCGGCCGATCCGCAGGAACCGCTCCGGCGACGAGCTGGCCACGGCGACGTCGGCCAACCGCAGGTACGCGGCGTAGGGCGCCGGGTTGATCCGGCGCAGCACCCGAAAGTACGCCAACGGGTCGTCGATAGCCGGCAGCCGGAGCTGGTTGGTCAGGCAGATCTCGTAACTCTCGCCACGCCGCAGCTGATTCAGCGCGGCGTCGATGTCGGCGAGGTAGCGCGGCCGGTCGCGCGCGGGCACCGCCCACCGGTCCGGCTGCGCGTCGGCCGGCGGCGCGAACGGCTCCGGTAGCGGCTCGGGTAGCGGCTCGGGGCGGGTCGCCGCGAGGTGGCGCAGCGCCGTCGCCGTCGCCGCCAACCAGGCGCGGGACGCGGCCCGCCCGGTATCGGCGGCGAGCACCTCGGCGGCGGCGAGTGCGGCGGCCGCGCTCAACGCCACCAGATAGGTGCGCCGTCGCTGGTGGTCGACGACGATCAGTCGATCGACGAACATCCACACCGCGTCGGGGGTGTCGGCCCGGCGGGCGGTGGTGGCGGCGCAGTCCGCCTTCGTCTCGTAGCCGAAGTAGCCGACGTATCCGCCGCCGAGGTCGAACGGCAGGTCGCCGACGGCCAGCCGCCGGTCGGCCAGCCGCCGGTCGAGTACGTCGAAGATGGAGCCCGGCTCGAACCCGGTCGACCCGTCGGGCCGTGCCACCTCGACCCGGCCGCTGCCGACCCGGTACCGGAGCACCTCGGCGTGCGGGCCGGCGGCGTCGCCGAGGAACGAGAAGCGGGAGCGACCCTCGGCGGTGTCGCTGCCGTCGAGCCAGAACGAGTACGGGGACCCGGCGTACAGCTGCAGGAACGCGGCCTCGGTGTCGATCTCCGACTCGATGACGGCCACGTCGCGGTGCCAGCCGCCGACGGTCGGCACCAGCGGTGGGCCCGCTGCCGGTGCTGGCGCCGACTCCGACGGACCGTCCAGTGTCGGCACGGATGTCGCCTCCGGCGACCGGCGGCCGACGACCGGCCCCGGATCCGCAGCAAGGGCCAGGAAGTTGCGGGCCAACAGCAGACCGTGTTCGGTGCCGATCGACTCCGGGTGGAACTGCACACCCCAGCGGGGCAGCCGACGATGCCGCACCGCCATCACCGTGCCGTCGGCGGCCCACGCGGTAGCCGCCAGCTCCGCCGGCAACGGCTCGACCACCTGCAGCGAGTGGTAGCGGACGGCGGTGAACCGCTGCGGCATCCCGGCGAACAGCGCGTCGCCGTCGTGTCGTACCTCGTCGAGGTGGCCGTGCCGCGGCAGTTGCTCCCGGACCTGGGCACCGGCGTGCAGGGCGATGGCCTGGTGACCGAGGCAGACGCCGAGCACCGGCAGCCCGGGGTGCCGGTCGAGCAGCTCCCAGCCCCAGCCCAGGTCGGTCAGCTGCTGCGGCCGGCCCGGCCCGGGTGAGATGACCACGCACCCCACGTCGAACTGCTCGACGGCGGTCAGCCGGGGATCGTCGTTGGCCAGCACCACCGGTTCGCTGCCGGCGGCGACGGCGAGCAGCTGGAACAGGTTGTACGTGTAGGAGTCGTAGTTGTCGACGAGCAGGATCCGCACCGCCACCTCCCGTCGCGTCGCGTCGCACCCAACGCCTGCCCTGCGCATTGTCCCCGACCTGCCGATAGCATTGTGCGTCGACCGGGCGATCGCCGGTCCGGCAACGGCGTGACAGGAGCTGCGGTGGCCTTCGAATCCGTCGACGAACTCCGCCGGGCAGTCGGCGGCAGCCTCGGACCCGGTGACTGGATCGGGGTCGGCCAGGACCGGATCGACCGGTTCGCCGACGCCACCGACGACCACCAGTGGATTCATCTGGATCCGCGCCGGGCGGCCGACAGTGGGTTCGGCGGGACCATCGCGCACGGTTTCCTCACCCTGTCGTTGCTACCGGCGCTGGTCGCCGGCCGGGTGGCGGTGTCCGGTGCCCGGATGTCGGTCAACTACGGGCTCGACAAGGTCCGTTTTCCGGCGCCGGTTCCGGCCGGTGCCCGGCTGCGCGCGGTGGTCGACATCCTCGACGTCTCCGACGTCGCGGGCGGGGTACAGGTCCGCTACCGGGTCACCGTCGAACGGGACGGCGGCAACAAGCCGGTGTGCGTGGCCGAAGCGCTGACCCGCGTCTACCTGTGACCCGCCGGCTATCGACCGGGTCCGGCTCGTCGCTGCGGATCAGTCGCTCGACGGTCGCCGGCGCGTAGACCCGGCCACGGCCGACCAACGGCGCGAACAGCGCGGTGTCGGTGGGCGGTGACACCGCCCACCGGCCACAGTGGTTCAGCGCTGTCCGGTCGGTTGACCGGGCGTGATCAGTACGCGAGGAGGCTGAACTCCGCAGTGCGTACCACCCCGTCGTGTTGGAACTCGAAGAACAGCTGGTAGGTGCCGGCCGACGGGACTTCGACGGCGAACGCGACCACGGAGCTGGGGCTCGCCGCCGGTGCCGGGTGCACGTGCAGGTAGCCCAGGTCGCCGTGGCGCAGCGCCACCAGATGACCGTACGCGCCGAGGTAGCGTTCCAAGTTCGGCACCGGTACGCCGTCGCGGCCCAGCCAGACCAGGATCTGGCTGGCCTGCCCCGGGCGCAGCCCGCCGTCGAGCGTCACCGTGTATCCGCCGTCGACGAACACGGTGGCCTCGTCGACGGCGAGCTCCGGGCGGGGCGCGTACCCACCGGGCACCAGCAGGTCGGCGCCGAGGGTGACCGGCGTGGTCTCCCCGGCGGGCACGAAGTCGGCGAAGATCCGGTAGGCGCCACCGGTGGACAGGGTCACCGGCACCCGCCAGGTGCCGTCCGGTTCGCGCGCCGGGTGCAGATGCTGGTAGCCGGTGAAGTCCCGACCGACCAGCACCAGGTGCAGGTCCCGTTCGTGGTTGGGTTGGTACGCCGTGACCGGTCCGTCGTCCGGGCCGATGATCTGGAATGCCAGCTCGCCGGTGACACCGGCGACGGTCGGGGTAGTGAGTAGGACCAGGGTGTACCCGTTGGCGGTGACACCGAGTCCGCCGACGCCGTGGCCGGCGTGCGCGCCAGCCGTGCCGGCGGCCACCGACGGCGTACCGCCGCTGGTGGTGGCCCGACCGGCGACGAAGCCGGCGGCGGCGACCAGCAGGGCGAGGGCGATGATCCCGACGCGTCGCCC
Organism: Micromonospora sp. LOL_023; assembly: GCF_048060115.1. Lineage (NCBI taxonomy): Bacteria > Bacillati > Actinomycetota > Actinomycetes > Micromonosporales > Micromonosporaceae > Micromonospora > Micromonospora sp. LOL_023. Next base: position 8,120 of record NZ_JBHMIM010000028.1, on the reverse strand, counting down.
GCCCGGGCGGGCCGAACCGCCCGGACCACCCGGCCCGGCGGGGAGGTCGGACCCGACGGGACCGGCCGCGTCGTCGGGATCGGCGGACCCCGCCGGCCTGTGGACCGGCGAGGTCGTCTCGTTCGGTGGTTGCTGGCGGGTGGACGCTCGAGCCATCAGGCGGGCACCCTGCGGTCGACGGTTACCGGCGCCACGGCGTCCGACAGCACGGCGGACAGGTTCGGGCGGAGCACGAACAGACCCTGCTCGATGCCGCTGACCACCACGTTGCCGCTGGGGAAGTACGGGTAGACGCTCCACGCGCCGTTCATCGAGGCGGTGTTGCTCGACGGATAGATGTCGAAGTAGCCGGCTTCGGTGAGCGTGCCGCTGGCGATGTTGCGCAGGTCGAGGATGCGCAGCCCGGCGCGGTAGTTGGCCTGGTAGCTGTAGTTGCCCTTGACGTACTGGTTGTGGTCGGTGGCCGCCGCCGACGAGGCGAAGGTGCCGGTGTGTCGCGGCGCGTCCAGGTCGAGCAGGTCGAAGACGAAGGTCTTGGTCCCCCCACCGGCCCGGGTCTCGTCCAGTTCGTCGTCCAGGACGAAGTAGCGATGGTTCTCGGTCAGCCAGCCCTGGTGGGTGTACTGCCGGCCGGAGTAGGCCGCCCGGACGATCTGACGTGGGCTCGACTTGCTGGTCACGTCCACGATCGTCACGGTGTCCTCGTTGGAGCTGACGCAGATCTCCCGGCCGGTGTAGGCGGTGTCCGGGCCCCGGTAGACGACGCAGTGGGTGTCGTGGGTGTAGCCGTCGGAGCTGACGCATCCGGCGTACACCGGAGAAGTCGGGGTCGCGATGTCGATCATGTGCAGACCGCCGCTGCAGGTGTTGGAGCCGACCGCGTACGCGTACCCGGTCTGCTCGTTGATTGCGATGTTGTGCGAGTTGCCGAACCGGCTGTAGTGCGTGTCGGCGGTGAAGGTCTGTGGGCTGACGACGGTGCGCAGCCGGGTCAGGTTGAACACCTGCATGCCGTGCCCACGGACGTCGGCGACGATGAAGGCGTGGTTGCGGTACACCTTGATGTCGCGCCAGATCGCCGTCCGGTTCTGGTAGGCAGGCAGGTTGCCGAGGTACACCGGTGCCACCGGGTTGGAAATGTCCACGAAGGAGGTGCCGTTGCGGCGTCCGACCAGGGCGTACTCCTTGCCAGTCGACGGGTCGGTCCAGCCCCAGATGTCGTTGGCCTGGCTACCGCCGATCTGACTCAGCGGCAGGAACGACATCAGGTCGACGTTGCGACACGGGTAGCTGCTGGCCTGGCCACCGCTGCAGGTGACCTGCGCGAGGGCGGTGAGATTCTGGGTCGGCTCCCGCTGGGCCATGAACGCGACGGCCGAGTCACGGCCGGCGGGGGTGTCCGGGTCGTGCGCCATCGACGCCCCTTGGAGGCCGGCGAGCATCCCGCCGACCAGTGCGAATGTAAAAGCCGCCGTCGTCCATCTGCTACGCATCCAGGGCCTCCCCTGCCGTCGCTGCGCAATGCCGACATCATGGCGTCGGACAGTCGGGATCGCCGCTGTCGACAGCCGAGACATCGACTCCTGCGCCGAGTCTGCGAGGTCCGATGTGCTCGGTCAATAGCCAACGGGGATACCAACCTGCTCATACCAGGTACCGCGTTCACGAATGAGATGAGTCCGGACAGAGCTGCCCGGTACCTGCCCAACACCTGTCCGCACCCCCGTCGGTGACACGGTTCGGCGCACTCCCGAGGCCTGGGCTCTAGGCGATGATCAGTTCACCGGACTCGTCACCCTCCTTCGCCGAAATCTGCCACTTCGGAGCCGCGGTGGGCGGGCTCACCGGATCGCCTGGCTCCTTCTGGAAGAGTTCAGCCATGGTGATCCGCAATCCGACTGAGACGGTCGACGGCCAGCCCACCTCCGGACCAGGAACTGTCCGCGCACGACGGCTCGACCGGCGGGCTCTCAACCGCGCACTACTGGCACGCCAGCTCCTGCTCGAACGCTCGGACATGCCCGTCCCTGCGGCGATCGAGCATCTGGTCGGCCTACAGGCCCAGGTGCCGACGAACCCCTACATCGGGCTGTGGTCCAGGTTGGGCGACTTCGAGCCGGACGAGCTGAGCCAGCTGATCACGAACCGCAGGGCGGTACGCACGGCGCTCATGCGTTCGACCATCCACCTGGTCACCGCCGACGATTGTCTGACCCTGCGTCCTGCGCTGCAGCCGGTGCTCGACCGGGACCTGTACGCCAACGGCACCCATGGCCACCGGGTCAAGGGGATCGGCATGGACGAGTTAGGCGACTACCGCGGGAACCCCGTTCTCGAACGCACCCGAGTGAGAACCGTCGTGGCCCTTGCCTTCGCCGGTCGTGACAGAGCCGCGCGATGGACGGTCGCTGCCCGCGGCGTGCCAGGACCAACAACGGCGCCGGCGGACGCGCCGGCCACGGTTGAGACCCGCTCTGGCGGCCGCGGTTCGCATCGGTGATAATCACCTACGTTCCAGATGCTTGTACGGATGCCGACGGACTCAGGTGAGAAACGAACTGTCGAACCTTCTGGGCCGGCGCGCAGAGCGCGTCGCCGTCGAACACCTACTCGCCCAGGCACAGGCCGGACGCAGCGGAACACTGATGGTGCGTGGGGAAGCGGGCATCGGAAAGACCGCAATCCTGGAGCACGCCCGCGATACCGCATCTCCCTCGGGGTTCCGGGTCGAGCACTCGGTCGGAGCGGAGTCCGAGACCCTGTTCGCGTTCGCCGGTCTGCACCAGTTGTGCGTGCCGCTGCTGGACCACGCGGATGCACTGCCCGAGCCGCAGCAGTCTGCCCTCGACGTAGCGTTCGGCTTACGCGCCGGGGCAGCACCGGACCGGTTCCTGGTCGGGCTGGCCACCCTCAACCTGCTGGCCGAGATCGCCGAGGAACAGCCGCTGCTGTGCCTCGTCGACGACGCTCAATGGCTGGACGAAGCCTCCGCGCAGGTCCTGGCTTTCGTGGCACGCCGGATCGCCGCCGAACGGATCGCCTTCCTCTTCGCGCTGCGCGATGTCGGCGATGGCGCTGTCGCCACGTTCGCCGGGCTGCCGGAGATGCGCATGGACGGGCTCGGCGACACCGACGCCAAAGCGCTGCTGGCGATCGCGGTCCGCACCCCGCTGGACGACGAGGTCCGTGACCGGATCGTCGCCGAGGCACGCGGCAACCCGCTGGCGCTGCTGGAGTTCCCCCGCAGCACGCCGCCGACGCAGTTGGCTGGCGGGTTCGAGCTGCCCGACACCCTCAGCGTCCCGCACCGCGTCGAGGACGCATTCCGGCGCCGCTCCGCCAGCCTCCCCCCCGACACCCGGCTGCTACTGCTGGTCGCCGCCGCCGAGCCGACCGGCGACGTGGCGCTGCTGTGGCGCGCCGCCGCGCAGCTGAGGATCGCCCGCGAAGCGGCCGCACCCGCCGAAGCCGCCGGACTACTCGAGATCGACATCCGGGTGCGGTTCTGTCATCCGTTGGCGCGTTCGGCGGTCTACCGGGCCGCCACGCCACCCGACCACCGCCGCGCCCACGGCGCGCTGGCCTCCGCCACCGACCCACAAACCGACCCGGACCGACGCGCCTGGCACCGCGCACAATCGGTCTTGGGCACCGACGAGGACGCCGCCGCCGAGCTTGAGCAATCCGCCGACCGGGCGCGGGCCCGCGGTGGGTTGGCCGCCGCAGCCGCGTTCCTGCAGCGCGCGGCAACCCTCACCCCGGATCACGCCACCCGTGCCCGGCGAGCGCTGGAAGCCGCCCACGTCACGCACGAAGCTGGCGCGTCCGAAGGCGCGCTGGAACTACTCATGGCCGCGCCGGTCGGGTCGCTGGTTCCCCTGCAACGCGCGCGGCTCAACCTGCTGCGGGCCCAGATCGCGTTCCACCTGACCCGCGGCACCGAGGTGCCGGGCATGCTGATGGATGCTGCCAAGGCACTCGCCCCGTTGGACGCCGCGCTGTCCCGTGAGACCTACCTACACGCGCTGGACGCGGCCATCATCAACGGTGGGTGCGACGTGGTGTGCATCGCCGAAGCGGCCCTGGCCGCCCCCTCACCCGGGGCGCCGCCGCGACCGGTAGATCTGCTCCTCGACGGGCTCGCGACGATCCTGACAAGAGGATATTCGGCAGGAGCGCCCGGGCTGCGGATCGCGCTTGCAGCGTTCCGCGACCCGCACGTGGCATCTGTGCAATCCAGCCCCAGCGACCGTTGGCTGTGGCTGGCCGGCCGCAACGCCGTGGCGGTCCTCGACGACGAACTGCTCTACGTGCTGGCCAGCCGCAACGTCCAGCTCGCTCGTGAGGCAGGCGCGCTGGCGACGCTCCCCGCCGCACTGAACTTCCTGTCCATCACGTCGGTCCTGATGGGCGATCTCGCCCGCGCAGACGAGCTGGCCACCGAGGCCACGGTAATCACGCAGGCGACCGGGGGCGTGCCGTTGCGCCATGGTCACGTCATTCTCAACGCCTGGCGTGGCGACCAGGCCGAGACCACCACGCTCAACGCCATCATTGCCCAAGAGGACATCTACCCCGACGGGGGCACAGATGTCGCCTTGGCCCAGTACGCGGTGGCAGTACTTCACAACGGGTTGGGCAACTATCCGGTCGCCCAGGAATCGGCGGAGAGGGCGTGCAGGTCCGCCGAACTGTCGATCAGCAGCGCGGGCCTGCCCGAGCTCATCGAGGCTTCCGTTCGTGCCGGCGAGCCGGCACGAGCGGCATCTGCGCTGGAGCAGTTCAGTTCACGCGCGGATGCGTGCGGCACCTCCTGGGCGCTCGGACTGGCCGCGCGCTCACGAGCGCTGACCAGCACGGGGCCCGATGCCGAGAAGCACTACCGCGAGGCGATCGAACGGCTCGAAAGTTCCCGAATGGCCAGCGACACGGCTCGTGCTCACCTCGTCTACGGCGAGTGGCTGCGCCGCGAAGGCCGCCGCCAGGACGCGCGCAAGAGACTCCGCACCGCCCACCAACTGCTGTCGGAGATGGGTGTAGAAGCGTTCGCCGAACGAGCCGCCCGCGAGCTGCGCGCCACCGGTGAGCACCCGCGCAAACGCACCACCCAGCCGGCCCACGCCCTCACCACCCACGAGCTGCACATCGCCCGATTGGTCGCCACCGGGGCAACCTCCCGGGAGATCGGCACACAGTTGTTCCTGAGCCCGCGCACGATCGAAGCCCACCTGCGCAGCATCTTCCGGAAACTCGGGATCACCTCGCGCCGGCAGCTCAAGGAACTGCCGCTGCGCTGACCAGTCGGGCACACCACGGCCAGCAGCCCTGGGAAGGCCTGGCAGTCAGGCGTCAGTGCTCAATCGACCAGCCGTGTTCGGCTTCTTTGACAGCGTCGGCCGGGCTCATAGCACCGTGCCAGCACGGTGCGACCGGCCGGGACCAACGTAGCTTCCACCGACGCGAACGGTCGCCACGGGTGCGAGCCTGGCGACACGCCGATGACCGGCGGCGATTCGGATCGCAAGACCTCATCCCGACATGATCTGGAACCCTGCGACACCATGTCGCACAACCGATTTGGCCACTGAGCCACCCTCAGGCCAGACCAGGAGAGGACGACCATGCCTACCATCAACCACACGATCGACATCTCCGCGCCTGCAGAACGCGTGTGGACTATCCTCACCGACACCGCTGCGTACCCCGAATGGAACCCATTCATCACGAAGCTTGACGGCGGCCTGACCCGGGGGTCTCGGCTGTCGGTGACCATCGCTCTTCCCGGGGCTGAGCCGCGCCGCTTCACTCCCACCGTCACCGCCGTCGAGCCCGAACGGCGGCTCGCATGGTTCGGCCGTCTGCTCGTCCCGGGCATCTTCAACGGCGCGCACTCCTTCGATATCGAACCGCTCACTCCCGAGTCGACCCGGTTCACCCAGTCCGAGCGCTTCTCCGGGTTGCTCGTGAGGATGCTGCGCGGCGTGTTGCGCTCGACCGAATCAGGCTTCGTGGCAATGAACACGGCCCTCGCCGCGCGGGCAGAGGCATGACGGCCGGCTACGCGGCCCAGCGGCCGAGCGGCTCCCTGCAGGGGCTTTGGATGCTCCGGGGTCCGGCTGGGCGAGGAGAACCAGCGCCACGAGCGCATGGCAAACTCGGCCTCTCCCGGCTCAGGTGCTGACTGACGGGTAGTCCATCGATCAGGAATCTGAGGCCGCGGTCAGGCGTGGAGCTCGGTGCACCAGAAGCGCCACACAAGGTGCTCGGCCTGTTGGAGCAGGGCGGCGGTTCAGTGCCGATTCGCCGCCCGCTCTCCCACCTACGGAGTGTCAGATCATCGGGTTACCATTGACAGTCGCCTCAGGAAAGGTCAGGTCCTGAATGACATCCCAGTGTTCGACGATACGGCCATTATCGAGCCGGAAGATGTCAACGATGACGACCGGGTTCGGCGCCCACCCATGGACAACGCTGTGGGTGAACACGAGGTTGCCCTGTGCGGCGATCCGCTTCGGCTCCCACGAGAAGCCCTCCAAGCCCGGCACCATAGCGCGTAGCGTGTTCAAACCATTGGCCAACTGAGGACTGTGCTGGACGTAAGGCTCTGACCAGTACCGGTCGAGCGCCGTGATGTCCTTCTCAACGAAGAGTTCCCGCATGGCGGTCAGTACGATTTCGGTGTTGCGTTGGGCTTGGTCAGTCGCCGTGTTCGCGGCCATGGTCATTCCTCCTCAATAGTCCCGACGAAGTTGTAGAGAGTGCCGCCGACAGTCACATTAGAATACAGCGTCGCGTTGCGAATTTCTCGACGTGGGTGACGGTGGCACCGCTGACCTCCGTCCACGAATTCAAGTAGACGCCGTCGCGGATCCTCCTCAGGTCAAGCTTCACTGAGCCTTTGCGAGTAACGGTCCACGACTGGGTGTAGTGCCGGTTCTCGGCTCAGGTGGTTCGGTTGTGCTCGATGTGGAGGATGACCAGGGCCGCGGCGACGATGTTCCCGATCTTCCACGGGCACAGGCTGATGTTGCGCAGGGCTTTGAAGGTCGTCTTGAGCAGGCTGTTGCCGCGTTCGCCGACCGCGCGGAGCCGGTTGTGGGCGCGGTTGAACGTCTGCTGCAGGTTGGTGAGCTCGCCGCCCTTGGGCTTCTTGAAGGCGACGGCGATGGTGTCGGCTTCGCCTTCGTAGCCGAGGTCGGCCAGGGTCCGCATGTCCTCGCGGATCTCGGTGAGGGTGGTCAGCAGGCCGGGGTGGGCACGCAGGCAGGTGGTGTCGTGTTCCCGGCCGGGGCGTACCGGGGAGGTCCACAGCGGCCAGCCGTCCGGGGCGGTCAGGACCTGGATGTTGCCGCCGTGGTTCTTGTGCTTGGCCGACCACCACAGGTCGACGCCGGGGGTGGGACCCGGGGTGGCGATCCGGTCGGTCTCGATCAGGGTTCCGTCGAGCAGGACGTGGTCGTAGCCGGCGGCCTTCGCTGCCAGCAGCGCGCCGTGCAGGCCGGGAGCCTGGGCGGCCAGGACCGTGATGGCCTCGTGGAGGTGGGCGTACCCGGTGGACAGGCTGATCGTGTTGTCGCGGGCCAACTGGCTCATCCGGGTGCCGTCGAGCAGCCAGCGCAGGACCAGCACGGCCTGCCGGAAGCAGGTCAGCACCCGCCGTCCCTGGCGGGTGCCGCGCCGGAGACGTTCGGCGTGCAGCAGTCCGGAGAGGTGGGACACGGTCTCGTCGCGTACGGGCAGCGTTGCGGTATAGGCGATACTCATGAGCGGCGCGGGACTCCGGGTGAGTGGCCTGTGAGAGGAACACTTCGTACCGGCGTTCCGCGCCCTCACCGTTCATCCCGGCCCACCAGGGCGATTCCCACACATCTCGGCTGTTCCGGACACTGCGCCTGGTGATCAGAGTCTTACCCGCAAAGGCTCAATGTCTCCGCGTGACCGTCCGGCGCAAGCCCACCACCGCTCTCGACGACGAAGATACCAGAGCCAAAGCAAAGTTGGTTGATCTTCGTTTTCCCTGGTGAGGGCGACCCCGGTGAACGGACGCGACCTTCCTCAGTAGACGATGGTGGTTCTCTACGCCAACCGTCGTCCACCAGAAAGGCCGCTCATGTCAGTCT